>NZ_AZFH01000201.1:0-671 GCF_001435735.1 Ligilactobacillus equi DSM 15833 = JCM 10991 | reverse complement strand
GATTACGTTGCTAATTTCGATGCTAAGACTAATACAATTAAGCTTTCATTGAAGTCTGGTTCAAAAATCTTTAGTTTAGTAAATAACAATAAAGGTACTGTTTTTGTCTTTCCTACTGCACATATTTATGCAACAGCTATTGAAGACGGTAAAACTATTGTCAATGTACCTCGTGTATATGTAAATAATATTGAATCTAGTGCAAATTCAGTAGAAAATCCAGTTGATAAGCCTGCACCAACTAAATCTGAAAACGTTGGTGGTATTGATTCTAATGGTAAGACTGTGATTGCTGGTGATGTAATTAACTACAACATCACTTGGGACTTTAGTAAGCTTGTTAACCCTGGTTTATCTGATTTAGTGGCTAAGAAAGGCTTATCTTTAGATGATGACTACGATGACAAAACAGAAGCTATCCAAGGATCCTTATTAATCACAGATGCTAACAATAAAGCTGTTAATGGTGTTTCTGTAGCATGGGATACTAATAACTCTGCATTTAAGTTAGTTGTAGATAATCCTCGTGTCTTTGTTTCACAATATGCGGGCCAAAAACTTAAGGTTTCCTTCAACGCGACAGTTAAGGATGACTTGACCGGTGAAATCAAGAACAAGGCAGTCCAAAATAACTTTGGGGTACCTTATGAAACTAATACCGTAACTAACAA
>NZ_AZFH01000200.1:9555-10190 GCF_001435735.1 Ligilactobacillus equi DSM 15833 = JCM 10991 | reverse complement strand
TTTCACGTTATGTCGGAAAAAATACGGAAGATACTAGTACGGATGTTTGGTCTGCACCACGTTCCTTTAAGAATAGTGCTTATAACTTAGATAACTTTAGTTTTAATGGAAATTATCTTACAGTTGAAGGATGGCATGTGTCTGATTACGCTAAACAAATGCCAAACCAATACTTAATTTTATTTGACCAAACAACCGATCACGAAGTGGCACGGGTGAAAGTTGGCACTAATAAAACAGGGATTACTTCCGAAACAGTGAAACGCGAAGATGCTCGGAACGCCTACAGAAATATCTACAGTAACGGTGATATTGGTTTCAAAGCTAAGTTTGACATGCTGAAGTTTTCTCAGGTAACCGGACATAAGTTGCAAGTGGTGATTCGCTACTCTAGTGATGCTAAGGATGGTGAAGGCCAACGACAGGATTTTTGGTCTCAAGCAAAAGATTTGAGTCAAGTTGCGTATGCCTTAGACAGTTTTAAGTTAGTTGGTAATAAGTTAGAGGTTTCAGGTTGGTCTTTTGATGCAAATGCTTTTAAAGCACCAAATAAATACTTGATTTTATTTGACAAAACAGCTGGACATGAGCTAACTCGGGTTCGTGTAGGCACAAATAATAATGTTGCTCAAGCT
>NZ_AZFH01000200.1:0-9422 GCF_001435735.1 Ligilactobacillus equi DSM 15833 = JCM 10991 | reverse complement strand
GCCTCAGATTTTAGTCTCTACCAACCATACCGCTATGTAATTATCTTTGATAAAACATTAGGACACGAAATCGCTAGAGCAAAAGTCACTAATGAAGTAGTTCGGCCGGATGTGCAACATGTTTACCCTAACTTACATGACGCTAATGAAAGTGGCTTTTCAGTCACCTTTATGGATCTTCCTGCATATAATCAAGGCCATACCTATCAATACGTTTTACGCTTCTCTAATCAAGAAAATGGTGAAGGAAAATATACTGACACTTGGTCAGGGTATTTCCACGGAAACGGTCAAAAGTATAACGGACTTATGAACGAGAATGGGCAAGTTTATTTTTACCGTGATGGATATCGTCAAACTGGTCAACAATACTACAATAACCACTACTACTACTTTGACGAAGTAACTAATGCCATGGTTACAGGACTTAAATACATTTCAAATCAAAATAAAACTGTCTACTATGCAAGCAATGGCCAATTGCAGTATGGTGAAATTCACGTTGGTAACATTACTTACTATGCAGATTATGGCTCTGGTGCTATCAACGGAGTCTTTAACAACGCAGAAGTTATTGGACAAAATCCAGAACTTCCCACTGGTTGTGAAATTACAGCCGTAACCATGATGTTAAAATACGCAGGCCAAAACGTTAATAAAGTTCAGCTAGCTAACGAAATGCCTCGAAGTAATAATGGAGATTACGGCTTTGTCGGTAACCCATTTAGTGTCACTGGTTGGTGGGTGTTTCCTACCGGAGTTGCTCCTGTCGTAAATAATCACCTAGGAACTAGTCAAGTAATGACTGGAGCAAGCATGGCAAGTATTCAAGATAAATTACTCCATGGTCACTTAGTAGTCGTCTGGATGGGTAATATGAATGGATTTATTAATCATGCCGTCACCCTAACTGGTTACAGAAATGATATTCTTTACTACAATAACCCATGGACAGCCCAAAAAGAAAGCATGACTGTCAGTCAATTTTATTCTCATTGGAATGCCGATAAACAACGCGCGTTGAGTTACTAAAGCGAAATCCCTACAGGAAATAACCTGTAGGGATTTCTGCTATTTAATGATTAATTTTAAGTATCTAGCCAGTGCATCTTGCCAAATAGGCAATGGTTCAAAGCCATTTTCTACTAACTTACTCTTATCCAAACGACTGTTAAATGGACGTGCTGCTTTAGAAGCACCATATTCTGCCGTGGTTACAGGAGTTACAGTTACATTCTTACCTGCTTGCTTGAAGATTTCCGTCGCGAAATCTGCCCAGGAAATGTAACCACCTTCATTGGTTGCGTGGTAGTAACCATACTTTTCCGTTTCAGTCATATCAACCAATAAACGTGCTAAGTCGTAAGTATAGGTTGGAGTACCAATTTGATCAGATACCACCGTTAAAGTATCATGATTTTCTGATAATTTAAGCATGGTCTTAATGAAATTAGCACCATTAACTCCAAAGACCCAAGCAATCCGCACGATAAAGTACTTATCTAAGGTCTTAGAAACTGCCAATTCACCTTCAAGTTTTGTTTGGCCATAGAAGTTTAGTGGTTGATAGTTTTTATCATCAGCTTGCCATGGTTCTTCACCTTGACCGTTGAAAACATAATCCGTTGATAAGTATACCATCTTCGCATCAACTTTTTTCGCTGCATCCGCAATATTTTGCGTCCCGTTAACATTAATCGCGCGAACTAGATCTTGCTTATCTTCATCTTCAGCAGCGTCCACTGCCGTCCAAGCTGCACAATGAACAATAACATCAGGGTTAACGTCCGCAATTACCTTTGCCACTGCGTCAGCATCAGTAATATCCATCGAAATATATTCTGCTTTAGTTACATAAGAATCATCTTGAATACCAGCATATTCGGGTGCTAAATCGGTGCCAACACCAACATGACCGCGCTTATTCAATTCATTCATTACATCATGACCTAGTTGCCCGGCCACGCCTGTTACAAAGTATTTCATTACATTGCCTCCTAAAACGAACCCTCGGTTTTAAGCCGAGGGGTTTCATTATTGTCCATTCTTTGCGTACTTAGCTTCAACGGCTTCTTTTTGAGCTTTCCACCAATCTTGATTTTCCGTGTACCAAGCAATTGTTTCTTTGAGTCCCTTAGAAAAATCAGTAAATTGTGGTTCCCAACCTAATTCGTTCCGTAACTTACTTGCATCAATTGCATAACGTAAATCATGACCAGGACGATCCTTAACTTGATCATAGGCATCTTGAGGTTGCCCCATGGCTTCTAAGATAGCTTCAAGAACTTCTTTATTGTTCTTTTCACCGTCAGCACCAATTAAGTAAGTTTCACCAATTTTACCTTTAGTCAAAATAGTCCATACGGCAGAAGAGTGATCATTAGTGTGAATCCAGTCACGCACATTCTTACCTTCACCGTATAACTTAGGCCGAATACCTGATAAAATATTAGTAATTTGACGTGGAATAAACTTTTCAATATGTTGGTAAGGACCATAATTATTCGAACAATTTGAAATTGTTGCTTTCAAACCAAAGGAACGTACCCACGCCCTTACTAATAAATCAGAAGCTGCCTTAGATGATGAATAAGGACTAGATGGACGGTAAGGGGTTTCTGGCGTGAATTTTTCCCCTGGGCCTTCACCATGCCCTGGTAAATCTTCACGTAATGGTAAATCACCGTACACTTCATCTGTTGACACGTGGTGGTAACGTACATCATACTTACGGCAAGCGTTAATTAACACTGAAGTCCCGACAATATTAGTTTGAATAAATGGTGTTGGGTCTTCTAATGAATTGTCATTGTGGCTTTCTGCTGCATAATGCACCACAGCATCTGCCTTTTGAACTAATTCATCAACAAGCTTTTCATCACAAATATCTCCGACTACTAGTTCAACACGGTCAGCAGGTAAACCTGCTAAGTTTTCCTTGTTTCCTGCATATGTTAGCTTATCTAAAACTGTTACATGCACTTCAGGGTGATTGTTAACTACGTAATGAACAAAATTTGAACCGATAAAACCGGCCCCACCGGTTACAATAATATTTTTGTACTCAGCCATGGTCTCCTCCTAAATTTCACCGTAAACAAACGGATTATCTTTTTCAAATTCGGTTAAAGTTGGTTGTTTAGCATCCTTTTCAGAAGTGATTGCTTTATCTAAATCAATTGGCCAATCAATGTTTAATTCTGGTGTCTTGAATGAAATACCACCATCAGCTTCAGCATTGTAGTAGTTATCACATTTGTAAAGGAAGTTAACATTATCCGTTAAAGTCACAAAGCCATGCGCAAAACCCTTAGGCACTAAGAGTTGGCGGTGGTTACTTGCAGAAAGAATGTAGCCTTCCCATTGCTTGTATGTAGGTGAACCTTTACGTAAGTCAACAATCACATCTAAAACCGCTCCGGTAACAACCCGAATTAACTTAGTTTGAGCTGCTTCACCACGTTGGAAGTGAAGCCCACGTAAAACACCAGCTTGAGTAGATAAAGAATGGTTATCTTGAATAAAGTTAAAATCAATCCCGGCTTCCTTAAAATCACGGTCAGAGTAACTTTCCGTAAAAAAGCCCCGGTGATCGCCGAAAACATCTGGTGTAATCAACTTCACATCTTGTAACTTTGTTTCTTTAACAACTAATTTACCCATTTTTATTTATCCTCCTCGGCAATACGTAACATGTATTGTCCGTAATCGTTCTTCTTTAAAGGTTGTGCTAATTCAACTAGGCGTTCTCTAGAAATCCATCCCATTCGGTAAGCAATTTCTTCTAGACATGCCACCTTCAAATTTTGGCGTTTTTGAATCGTGGAGATAAAACTAGCAGCCTCTAACATGGAGTCATGCGTCCCGGTATCTAACCAAGCATAGCCCCGTCCCATAAGCTTCACATCAAGTTTACCACGCTCTAGGTAAGCCTTATTAACATCGGTAATTTCTAGTTCACCACGTTCTGATGGTTCAAGATTTTCAGCAATCTCAACCACGTCGTTGTCATAGAAATATAAACCTGTAACTGCATAATTACTCTTAGGTTGGGTAGGTTTTTCTTCAATTGATAAAGCATGCATCTCTTCATCAAATTCAACCACTCCAAAGCGTTCTGGGTCATTAACATGGTAACCAAAGACCGTTGCCCCGGATTCTTTTTTAGCAGCCTCTTGTAATTGTTTAGATAAGCCATCACCATAGTAAATATTATCACCTAAAACCAAGCAAACCGAGTCATCACCAATAAACTCTTTACCTAAAATAAAGGCTTCTGCCAAACCATTAGGTGCATCTTGCACTTTATATGATAAATTAATTCCAAAATCAGAGCCATCCCCTAATAACTGTTCAAATAGAGGTGTGTATTCCGGAGTCGAAATTACTAAAATGTCTTTAATCCCTGCCAGCATCAAAGTTGATAAGGGATAATAAATCATGGGTTTATCATAAACAGGAATTAACTGCTTAGAAATTCCTTTTGTAATTGGATAAAGTCTAGTGCCTGAACCACCAGCTAGTATAATACCTTTCACATCTAACATTCCCTTCTAGAAAGTCTCACACTACTATATTATCTTACAAAACGAGTATTGGTACAAGATGTTCATTAATTTAAAAATAAAAGAATCCCAAGTTAACTTGAAATTCTTATCTTCTTTTAATATATATTAGATACCATTCTCCGAGATATTGGCGGTAACGTGGGAAACAATCCCAATATGTTACTAGCCTTAATCCTATAAAAGGATTTTTTGTACAATAAAATTTTCTTCTTATATTTAACCAATTATCATTCCTTCTAAGAACAGATAACTGATTTTCTTTATTTCCTGATACATCTTTCGCTAAATAGGCTTTTAATGTATCATTAAAACTTTGAGCTGATTCAATCCACTTTTTCTTTTCTTTAACAGTTTTTAAGTCCTTACTTTCTTTTGCGAATGCACTTGTTTTATGATTCCGCCATTTAATTAATGAATCAGTGTAGATATACAAACTATCTGCAAAAATAGCCAAGCGCCATAGCAGTGCATCATGAGCAAAATGCGGTTGCCAATACCTTTTACTAATATCTAATAAGGATCTCCTAATGCAATGCGTGCATCCCGGATTTTGCACCAAAAGATAATTATTTTTTAATTCGACTTTCTCAAGATGTTTGGTATTTTTCCGATAACCTATACGACTCTTACCATTTTCAAAAAATTCCTCATAATTTGAAACCAACAGGGAGATTTCACTATGATTAGACATTATTTTTTCCATGATTTCTAACTTATCTTCACGCCAAATATCATCTTGATCACAAGTAAAGACTAAATCTCCTGTTGATTGCCACATTCCTTCCATGAAATTCCGACGCCATCCTTTATTTTGAGGATTAATCGTCAAATTCCAGGTATTTAAGCCATGCTCTTCGATATAGCTTGTAATTATTTGGACTGTTTCGTCAGTGGATCCGTCATCAAATATCAATACTTCATCAGCCTGACGCTTCTGTAGCCTTAAAGATTCTAATTGTTCTAAAATATATTTTTGTCCATTGTATGTCGACATTACAATCGATAATTTCATACTATTTCCTCTTCATTAGTTTTAAGTAACATCCCCATGCCAATTTATATATTTTAAAGCCACCACTTAACATATAGTAGCCTATCTTATCACGTTTAGGGACCATAGGGTCTGAGAAAATACTTGCTCTATTTTCCCGCAAATATTTTAAAATTTCTTCACGACTTTTCAAATCTTCAGGAGTACTTACATTCAACATCTGATTAAGAGTACTGAAACGCGCATACACTTGACGTCGCAAAACCGCCTCTTTCAAGTCAGGATACTTTCTACCCACATAGGTCGCCATTTCATCGGTCATATCCAACAAGTCCAACTTACGTTCATTGAATTTCGAAGTTGTAATTGAGTCATCACGTAAAACATAATTATATTTCGGAAAAAAACCACATTCAACGATATCACATTGCGCAAATAATAGGTACGTAGTTGCTATATCCTCAAATAATTTTCCTTCAGGAAAACGAACATTACGGTACAAAGATCGATGTGTTAATTTAGCATACGCACACGTATCAACCAAATTATGGTAACACATCATCTGGATAGCCTCTTTACCTGATAAAGTTGCATAAGTATCATTGCCACAACTTTTAGTCGAACCAGTTGCTAAATAAACATTATTCAATGAACATAATGCCATTTTTGCTTGAAAATTACTTTTTTCGAGTAAGTGATACATAAAATCTATATAATCATTTTCTAGATAATCATCTGAATCAACAAAAGTAAAGTACTCACCAGTTGCAATATCCATACCATTATTTCTAGCATTCGATAATCCACCATTTTCTTGATGAATAACTTTGATTCTTGAATCCATATGCGCATAATCATCGATAATCGTTCTGGAACTATCTGTTGAACCATCATCTACCAAAATAATTTCTATGTTTTGGTAGGTCTGTTCAATAATCGACTTTAAACACTTAGGTAAGTATTTTTCAACATTATAGATAGGCACAATAACTGATACCAATTTATCTTCCATAAACCTAGTACGCCCCATTCGTCTTAAAAATACTAATTATATTTTTTGTTAATATTTTTATATCAAACCAAAAAGAGGCATTTCTTACATAATAGAGTTCTACCTCACAACGCTTAGGATAAGCAATCTCACTTCGGCCTGAAGCTTGCCAATACCCCATTGCACCCGGAGTTACAGATAAAAATTCATCAACTCGATCGCCATATTCCTTAAGCTCTTCTTCAACTACAGGACGAGGACCGATTAAGGTCATATCGCCTTTTAAGATATTTAAAAATTGCGGTATCTCATCTAAAGAACTCTTTCTTATAAAACGACCAAACTTAGTTATTCTCGGATCTTTATCCGGTGGTAGCTTATAACTATTTTTAACGTATAGGCTATGCAATTCTTTGTTCTTTCTTAACCGCTCTTCTGCATCAACCACCATTGATCTATATTTATAAATATAAAATGGCTTATGATTTTTGCCAATTCTTCTTTGACGGTAAAATACCGGACCTTTATTACTTCCAAATTGGTCAATTATCCAAACAATCAGTGTGATTGGAGCTACAAAAATCAAGGCACATAGAGATACTACAATATCTACGAAACGTTTAAAAATCAAATAACAGTGATTTGATTTACTTTGCATTTTCTCACTCCTTACTCCCACCAATAAATTTTCTTTGTAAAAACTTTATGATTTTTTTGATCCAATGTTGCTTTCCCATAAACATGACTGGAACTTCAACATAATTTATATTATTTTTTTCAACCCAAACATCTAATAGGCGCTCACTCAAAAAGCCAAAAACTCGTTGATTATATGCCGAATAAGTTGAAATATCAATTCTATTTTCAACTTCCTCTAAAACATCTATCACCCATTCGGTATAGCTGTCAAAAATAGGTGCTTTAGCTATTAACATATTAAACTTATGTCCAACTTTCTTAGCCATCCACTTATCAAAGATATCCAAATAATCTGGATATTTCTCTTCTAAGACTGAACGTAACACCTTTAAATCTTCTTCATTATGAGCGTGAGCATATTGCTGCCAGTTAGTTTCAATATAGTAGTTTCGCTTATTAGGCAAAATCATATCGTACTGGTTCATAAGTTCATCTAAGGTTGCTTCTGACATAATATCACGATACTTTTTTTCAACAGACAAGAAAAAATTTTTCTTTCCGTTAGAGAAGAAACGTCGATAGTGAACTAAACCTTTCACGTCTGCTTGACGATTATTAGCAGCCCAGTACTGTCCTGTTAGTTCACAATAACTTTTATTCTTTTCAGAAATATTTACACCTGTGTTATCACGTAAATAACCATTAAAATTCTCAAGGCTATTTCCCACCTGTAACGGATAATACATGTCATCACCTGGCATTTTTGCCTTTTTATGACTTATTACGTAAACTTCATTTTTCAAGGATAACTCCTCTACTTTCATTTTGCTTTTACTATTTTTACAATAACTTTATAAAAATCATTGTATCATTTTTTATTAAATATATAAAATACCATTATGATTTTACTATAGTTCCTAGCTAATTTCTACATTTAATAGATTATAACTTTCTAACATACACCAAAAAATGTCGTATTTAGTGCGTGGTGCTAGTTGATTGGCAAGTCATAGACCCCTAAATTGTACATCAATAAAGAAACTTCAAATCTAGTTTGAAAACCTGCCAAAGAACGGGCACGATTCTTTTCGATGTCGTAATTACTGCTTAAGATCGAAAAACAACGCTCTATCTTACCTCTACAGAGAATTAAATCGTAATTATTTTGCTCCTTTGCACCCTTCATATTAGAGCAATATGGGGTCAAATTATAGCCTAAATCCTTGGCATGTAGCCTTCACCAATATAGCCCATATCCGCAAGGATATTCTTGCATGGACTCTCAGCAATTAGTTCAGGTGCTACCCTTACATCATGAATTGATGCTTTGGTGATACTGTAATTCAGAACTATACCTGTAGCTGATGTCATTACATGAGCTTTAAAACCGTAGAACTTTACGTTCTTTGTCGTATTTTTACCGACATCTGCAATATCCTTGAAAACTTTTGTGGTGTACCGTCTATGTGACACTGATAAAAGCATCGGGAAGCTATCTATAATGGCAATGTCAGCTCCAGGTCCGCTAATTTCAACTAATCTGCGACGCATCATAGCAAGCACCGGTAAGAGTTGACAAGAACTCCGATTAAAACGTGAATGGCTTGGCTTAATAATGTCTTTTCTGGGAAAGACATCCTAAATACCCGATAAAATTTACGTTGTGAATTAACACCAATTGCATTTTGGTAAAGCATGAGTGTCAATACCTCAGTATCGGAATTTCTAAATGACTGTTCTTACGAGATTTTAAGTTAGTGGGACATAGGTTGACATACAAGAAACGAGCAATTTTCTCAAAATACTCAAAATTTCCTCGTAATGTCGCGCGTTTTTCTTTAAAATTTAAGTGGTCTAACATGGTATGTAACAACTCCTATAGTTTGGTCACTTAAGAGTTTACACCATGTTAGACTTTTTGTCTTACAATTTTTAACTAGCACCACGCACGTATTTAGTTTAATTCAAACGAAACTACCTAATAATATGAATGTTTTTTTCTACTAAATATGAATTTGATGTTATCAATATCAATGCATTAACGTACTTTCTCTGATAAACGTGGTAATAGATTTCATGGGAAGTTCCTCTTACGTCAACTAATGTCTGTACCTAATCTGAATAGTCTAAGCGACTTTCACATATAAAGTTAAAAATTAGGTTAGGAAAAAGCTTGAATGTAAGCACCCTATAACACCCCCGTATTAATTATCGGGCAATCTCTCTGTATACT
>NZ_AZFH01000041.1:0-205 GCF_001435735.1 Ligilactobacillus equi DSM 15833 = JCM 10991 | reverse complement strand
CTGCAACCTTCTGATTCGTAGTCAGACACTCTATCCAGTTGCGCTATAGGTGCATATAAATGCCGAGGACCGGAATCGAACCGGTACGGAGATCACTCTCCGCAGGATTTTAAGTCCTGTGCGTCTGCCAGTTCCGCCACCCCGGCATTAAGAGCGGAAGACGGGATTCGAACCCGCGACCCCCACCATGGCAAGGTGATGTTCT
>NZ_AZFH01000199.1:425-1118 GCF_001435735.1 Ligilactobacillus equi DSM 15833 = JCM 10991 | reverse complement strand
AGCTTCGAAGAGCGCAAGCGTATCAGGATCAACAAGTATGAGTGATTCAGCTTCGAAGAGCGTAAGCACATCCTCATCAACAAGTACGAGTGACTCAGCTTCGAAGAGCGCAAGCGCATCAGAATCAATAAGTGTGAGTGATTCAGCTTCGAAGAGCGCAAGCGTATCAGGATCAACAAGTGTGAGTGATTCAGCTTCGAAGAGCGCAAGCGTATCAGGATCAACAAGTATGAGTGATTCAGCTTCGAAGAGTGCAAGTACATCCGCATCAACAAGTACGAGCGGTTCAGCTTCGAAGAGCGTAAGCACATCAGAATCAACAAGTATGAGTGATTCAGCTTCGAAGAGTGCAAGTACATCCTCATCAACAAGTATGAGTGATTCAGCTTCGAAGAGTGCAAGTACATCCTCATCAACAAGTACGAGTGACTCAGCTTCGAAGAGTGCAAGCACATCAGAATCAACAAGTACGAGCGGTTCAGTTTCGATGAGCGTAAGTACATCCTCATCAACAAGTGTGAGTGATTCAGCTTCGAAGAGCGTAAGCACATCAGAATCAACAAGTACGAGTGACTCAGTTTCGAAGAGTGCAAGTACATCCTCATCAACAAGTGTGAGTGACTCAGCTTCGAAGAGTGCAAGTACATCCTCATCAACAAGTATGAGTGATTCAGCTTCGAAGAGTGCAAGTAT
>NZ_AZFH01000199.1:0-264 GCF_001435735.1 Ligilactobacillus equi DSM 15833 = JCM 10991 | reverse complement strand
AGCGTAAGCACATCAGAATCAACAAGTACGAGTGACTCAGCTTCGAAGAGCGCAAGTACATCCGCATCAACAAGTATGAGTGACTCAGCTTCGAAGAGCGCAAGCGCATCAGAATCAATAAGTGTGAGTGATTCAGCTTCGAAGAGCGCAAGCGTATCAGGATCAACAAGTGTGAGTGATTCAGCTTCGAAGAGCGTAAGTACATCCGCATCAACAAGTATGAGTGATTCAGCTTCGAAGAGTGCAAGTACATCCTCATCAACA
>NZ_AZFH01000198.1:40173-58359 GCF_001435735.1 Ligilactobacillus equi DSM 15833 = JCM 10991 | reverse complement strand
AAGGCAACGGTTTTTGGTACCGTCATGCGCTGGTTCGAATCCAGCTACCCCAGTTATGCCGGCGTGGCGGAATTGGCAGACGCGCTGGACTCAAAATCCAGTGTCCGTTAAGGACGTATCGGTTCGACCCCGATCGCCGGTATAAAATAGAGTTTAAGCCCCGATTTTTCGGGGCTTTTCTGTATATAAAATTAATTGAAAGGGCTTGGAATATGAAAAAAATTGTTGCGGGAATCATTGCTGACGTTGATGCTGGCAAAACAACCTTGTCTGAAGCGCTTCTTTATAAAAGTGGTAGCTTGAAAAAATTAGGTCGAGTAGATCATGGAAATGCCCACTTAGATACCAACGACCTGGAAAAAAAGCGGGGGATTACGATTTTTTCACATCAAACAAAGTTAATTTATCAAGATTTGCAATTGTCTTTGGTGGATACTCCTGGGCACTTAGATTTTATTAGCCAAACTGAAGCAGTTTTACCTGTGGTAGATTATATAATTTTGACGATTGCAGCGAACCAGCCGCTTTCTAGTCACACTAAGACTTTGTGGCGATTATTACAAAAATATCGTGTACCAACCTTTATCTTTATAAACAAAATTGATTTAGCACATCATACGCAAACAGAAATCTTAAATAATTTACAAGCAGAGTTGTCCGCAAGTTGTACATTATTAACAGATGATGAAAGTATTGCCTTAAATGATGAGAGGTTATTGACACAGTATTTGGAAAATTCGGTATTGACCACTGATGAAATTGCAGAAGCAATTCGAATTCGGCGAATTTATCCGGTTTTATTTGGTTCGGCTTTAAAACTTACTGGTGTTGAGGAATTGTTAGCTAACTTAGCCTCACTCATGCAACCGCGACCAGCTACAGAAGAGTTAAGTTACCATATTTTTAAGATTAGTCATGATGATAAAAACGAACGTTTAACATGGCTACGATTGCTGGGGGGACAATTAGCTACTAAGGAACTTTTAGGCTCGGAAAAAATTCAGCAAATTCGTAGTTATGATGGAGATAAGTTTGAACTAGTTTCTCAAGCGGGTCAAGGAGAGATTTTTGTGCTAACGGGTTTGACTAAAACTTATCCGGGTCAGGTATTTGGACCAGGGCTTAGTCCCATCACTCATGAAATCCAACCTATTTTAAGTTATGGCGTGGCAGATACCGGTGGGGATTTGCATACTTGTTTACAAGCCTTGAAAATACTCGAAGATGAAGATCCGCTTTTGAAAGTTACTTGGAACAGAACTCTTGATGAAATTTCTGTTCAGGTGATGGGAGAGATTCAAATTGAAATTTTGACTGAAATTTTAAAGGAACGCTTTAATTTAGGTGTTATTTTTGCTAAAGGTAAGATTTTGTATAAAGAAACCATTACGCAAGCAATCGAAGGTGTAGGTCACTATGAACCACTACGGCATTATGCTGAAGCTCATATTTATCTTGAACCATCTCAAAACGATGGCCAGGTAAGTTATGATAATTGTTGCCATCCAGAAACATTGACTACTAACTTTCAAAGTCAAATTATAACCGCTTTGCAAGCTAAAGAGCATTTAGGAGTTTTGGCAGGTTATCCACTTGGAAATGTGAAACTAACACTTGTTGGCGGACGTAGTCATCCTAAACATACTGAAGGGGGAGATTTCCGTCAAGCTACTTGGCGTGCTGTGCGACAAGGCTTAATGCGCCTTAAAGAAGCCGGCGCTTGTCAAATTTTAGAACCTTGGTATCGGTTTGAAATTCATGTGACCGAGGAATTTGTGGGACGGGTTATGACCGATATTGGTCAACTTGGTGGCAAGCTAGACTATGATGGTAGTGGCAGTTTAACGGGAATTGCGCCAGTTCGGACTATGCGTACTTATCCGGCTACTTTACGGGCTTTTAGTCATGGTAGTGGCCAAATTGATTTGGCTTATGCGAGTTACTATCCTTGTGATGCCCAAGATGAAGTCATCGCAACTGCTGACTATGAACCTGTGAATGATTTAGATAACACTCCTCAGTCAGTTTTTTGTGCCCATGGAGCTGGTTGTACTGTGCCTTGGCAAGAAGTAAACAAGCTGATGCATCTACCATTTTATGTTCAATAATTTTAATTTATACAGGGTATTTTGCTTGCACAATGCTTGATGCTAGGCTAAAATATACAGTGTATATAGAAAATTTAGCGGTTAAATTATTTAAAATAAAGGGGGGAGGATATTGGCACGAATACCTGATGAGGTCATTAATCAAGTGCGAAGTTCAATTAACATTTTAGATGTGGTGCGGCAACGTGTTGACTTGAAAAAAAGTGGACGTAATTACTTTGGTTTGTGTCCTTTTCATAGTGAAAAAACACCGTCATTTTCCGTAGATGAAGAGAAACAAATTTTCCACTGTTTTTCTTGTGGTCGGGGTGGTAATGTCTTCTCCTTTTTGATGGAATTAGATGGGTCAACTTTTCCCGAAGCAGTGAATAAAATAGCTGAAGAAGCGGGAATTGAATTAGCTGATAGCTATCAAACCGCTGGTGTAGTTAATTCCCAAGCTAATCAAGAAAAAAGACAGCTCTTAGCCTTATATAAGGAAGTCAGTGAGCTCTATCATTATATTTTAACTGCGACTAATGCAGGACAAGAGGCACTTGATTATTTGCATCAACGTGGTATAACGGATGAAATGATTAGTGAGTTTCAACTTGGCTATGCCCCAGAAGAAAAGCTGTTAGAGGCCTACTTTCAGGAACATAAAGTCGATATTGCCTTGATTCAAAAGAGTGGCTTATTTATCGATCGGACTGATGGGAGTATGTATGAACGTTTCCGTGACCGAGTGATGTTTCCGATTTGTGATGAAGTGGGTCGAGTTATTGCTTTTTCTGGACGTCTGCTACATAAAGATGATAGTAAGCAACAGCCCAAGTATCTTAATTCACCGGAAATGCTACTTTTTAATAAAGGTAAGGTACTTTTTAATTATGATAAAGCACGTCAAGCAAGTCGCGATGACCACCAAATTATTTTATTTGAAGGTTTTATGGATGTCTTATCAGCTTATCAAGCTGGGGTAAAAAACGGGGTTGCCTCTATGGGGACGAGTTTGACAAGTGAACAAATCAATCTTATTGAACGAATCGTACCAAAAATCAATATATGTTATGATGGTGATCAAGCTGGTCAACAAGCAACTAAACGAGCAATTGAATTGATTACACCTTATAGCCAAAAAATAACTTTAAGTGTCACAGTATTGCCAGAGCAGCTTGATCCAGATGAATTTATCAAAAAATATGGGCCAGATCAGTTTAGACGGGTAATTAAGCAGCAACAATTAGGTGTTTTGGATTTTTACTTGAGTTTCCTGGCTACAGATAGGAATCTGGCAAATGAAAGTGATCAAGCTCTTTACATCCAGGATTTCTTGCAAGTTCTGGCTAAGCAGGCTACTGTTGTGGAACAGGACCTTTATCTAAATCGTTTAGGCCAGCAATTCGATTTAGACAAGGCAAGTCTTCAAGCTCAGTTACGTCAGATATTAGCCGTGACAGACCGACAACCACGTACACATCAAAGTAAATATCGTGAGGATTATTCACAGTTTGATCAGTTCCAAATTCCAGTAGTGACTCAGGAGGTTAACCATTTTGATAAGGTGGAACGTGCAGAGAGGTTACTTTTGTACCGAATGCTAACGGAACATACGGTATGGGACCAAATTGAGAATACAGTAGATTTTGCTTTTGTGCATCGAAAATATGAAAGTATTTGGTTAATTGCTCGGGGCTACTTTAATATTCATAGTGACTATGATAGTGCATCTTTTATTGACTTTTTACAAGATGAAGATCTCAAACAAACCATCGTTAACCTCGAAATGCATGGTTTCACGTGGGAAAGCAGTAGCCAAGAAATTAATGATTGTTTGAACGTTATTATGAATCAAAGTCCGCTCGAAGCAAAAATTAAAGAATTAAGTGAACAATTACAGCAAGCAAAGCGCTTAAATAATCGCGAACTCATTACTAGTCTGACAATGAATTTAGTTGATTTATATCGACAAAGACAAGCAGTGCGGTAACAGGGACCATTAAGGAGGCCATCGTTTTGGCAGAAAAAAATAACAATTTAAATGAAGTAGCATATGGTAAAGCTTTACGCGAAGTAATTCGTAAATACAAACCACAAAAAAATATCAATTATAATGAATTGACGGATTTGTTGGTGATACCATTCAAACTCGATGCTGACCAAATGGATGAATTAGTGACTAAAGTTGAAGATGCAGGAATTTCGATTGTCGATGACAAGGGAAATCCATCAGCTGCTTCACTAAAGGTTGCTGATAAACAAGCAGATGAAGTCCGGAAGCAATCTGCTAAAGAAGCCGTAGCTGTACCAACAGGGGTTAAGGTAAATGATCCGGTCAGAATGTACTTAAAAGAAATTGGACGGGTAGACTTACTGTCAGCTGAAGAAGAAAAGGCATTGGCCATTCGGATTGAAAATGGTGATGAAGAAGCCAAGCAAAGATTAGCGGAAGCTAACTTACGTTTGGTAGTTTCTATTGCTAAGCGTTATGTTGGGCGAGGGATGTCTTTTCTTGATTTGATTCAAGAAGGAAACATGGGGTTGATGAAGGCCGTGGAAAAGTTTGACTACCGCAAAGGATTTAAATTCTCAACTTATGCCACTTGGTGGATTCGTCAAGCTATCACCCGGGCCATTGCCGACCAAGCGCGAACCATTCGGATTCCGGTACACATGGTGGAAACCATTAATAAGCTAATTCGCATTCAAAGACAAATGCTTCAAGATTTAGGGCGGGATCCTATTCCAGAAGAAATTGGGGCGGAAATGGAATTGCCAACAGAAAAAGTCCGAGAAATTTTGAAGATTGCTCAAGAACCTGTTTCTTTGGAAACACCAATTGGGGAAGAGGATGATTCTCACTTAGGTGACTTTATTGAAGATGAAGAAGCTACTAGTCCAGCTGATCATGCTAACTATGAAATGTTAAAAGAGCAACTGGAATCAGTATTAGATACTTTAACGGACCGGGAAGAAAATGTCTTACGTTTACGCTTCGGTTTGGGTGAAGGTAATGAACCGCAAACTTTGGAAGAAGTTGGCCGTTCTTTTGGGGTTACCCGAGAACGAATTCGTCAAATCGAAGCCAAGGCTTTACGGAAGTTACGCCATCCATCACGTTCTAAGCAATTAAAAGATTTCTTAGAATAAATTGCTAAGCAAGAATGGGACATGTTAGCTAGAGATTAGAAGGAAGTTTAAAAGTTGGAGACCGCTAGGAAATTACGCTACTAAAAGCATTATTTTCTAGCGGTTCTTCTTATTGTTATTTTTTAAATTTTTCAGAAAGTTTAGTTTTTTCAACTTCTTTCAAGGTAAGAAATATTTAGTAAATTAAAAACTGGATTTTCAATTATCAACTTTTCAAAATTTTCAAAAAATAAGAAAAATGTGTTGAAAACGCCCTAGTTACTCTGATACTATAGATTGGTGAGTTCAAAAAATTTGCTGTATTTTTGGAAATTTTTTGGCGTTAAATAAGACAGAGGAGATTGAGAATGACTGACCTACAACAAGTTGCTTATAATAAAGCCTTACGTGAATTAATTCGTGAATATCGGACTAAAAAAGAAATTGACCACCATGTTTTACAAGAAAAGATGGTTAAGCCTTTTAAGTTAAACGAAGAAGAATTAACGGATTTAATTGCTAAAGTGGAAAATACAGGGATTTCAGTCGTCGATAGTCAAGGTAATCCATCTGCAGAATCCTTACAAGTTGCAGATGAGGAGGCCAAACAAGCTGCAAGCCAAGATGATGCAGCAATTATGACGGGGATTAAGGTGAGTGATCCTGTTCGAATGTACCTCAAAGAAATTGGTCGTGTGGGACTTTTATCAGCACAAGAAGAAAAAGACCTGGCTATTCAAATTGAAGCTGGAAATGAGTTTGCCAAGCAAAGATTAGCGGAAGCTAACTTACGTTTGGTAGTTTCTATTGCTAAGCGCTATGTGGGACGAGGGATGTCTTTTCTTGACTTGATTCAAGAAGGAAACATGGGGCTGATGAAGGCCGTGGAAAAATTTGATTACCGTAAAGGATTCAAATTTTCAACTTACGCTACTTGGTGGATTCGTCAAGCTATTACCCGTGCTATTGCTGACCAAGCACGAACTATCCGGATTCCCGTACACATGGTGGAAACTATCAACAAAATGGTACGAGTTCAGCGACAAATGCTCCAAGACTTAGGTCGTGAACCAATGCCAGAAGAATTGGGAGCGGAAATGGAATTACCGACGGAAAAAGTGCGTGATATTTTGAAAATTGCCCAAGAACCAGTTTCCTTAGAGACGCCAATTGGGGAAGAAGATGACTCTCACTTAGGTGACTTTATTGAAGATAGTGAAGCTACTAGTCCTGTGGATCATGCGGCTTACGAAATGTTGAAGGATCAATTAGCTGAAGTATTAGAATCTTTGACAGAGCGAGAAAGAGAAGTTCTTCGTTTACGTTTTGGCTTAGACGAAGGTGGTCGGACCCGAACTTTAGAAGAAGTTGGAAAGCACTTTGATGTAACGCGAGAACGGATTCGTCAAATTGAAGCTAAAGCTTTACGTAAATTACGTCATCCGTCCCGCGCTAAGAAGCTGCAAGATTTCTTAGAGTAAACAAGAAAAAGATAAATTACTTTTGCTGATATATAGAAGTATTTTAACTTATTAGTAATAAAATCAGCAAAAATTATTGACGAAACAAAATAAATCAATTATAATTTATTTTGTTGTCTGATGGACCGATAGCTCAGTTGGATAGAGCACGGGTCTTCTAAACCCGGTGTCGTGAGTTCGAATCTCACTCGGTTCATAAATATAAACAATTGAAAAGAGTCGCTAGATGAAAAACGCCTTTATATCAAGGTTTGTCATCTAGTGACTTTTTTAGTTTCAGTTAAAAATAGTTAAAAATAATAAAGTTTGCCCAATTTTCAGCCCAATAAATTATCTAGTTGGTCCACAATTATTTTTTCATTTTTCATACGATACTCATCTATCAGATAGGCATAGGCATTCATGGTTGTGGTCAAGTCAGAGTGGCTAAGCCGTTTGCTAATAGCGTAGATGTTCCTTCGTCAAGCAAAAGGTACCCTTAAACTTCGCCATATTCCTATTAGTTTATAGTCGAGCATGTGCCAGAAATTAGGTTTTATCTTTAATAAATATTGATATAGCAACGTTTTTGTTCTTAAATTAACTAGTACTATGCAGATCCTTATAAAAAATGATATTGACATTTTTAGTTTCCATGATAACCTTAAAATAATTTAAGCTTTAGCTGTAATTATTAGGAAATTTGGCGTATTCTACCTTAGAATTATTTTTGATAGGGAGGATAGTTGTTAGCATCACAAATGAAGGAGAGTGGATTGATATAGAATATACTTGATGTGTAGCTTAGTTGTGTAGAACCTTGATTCATTTAAGATTCTTGCTCTACTCAGGTTAGACAGTATCATCAGTGAAAAATGAAACAGGTATTCTTTTTGAGGTGCTAGTGATTGTAGAAAAGCTGAGAATCCACTGGATAGCCGTGAAATTAAGAATGTCTAGTCTCTTGTTAATGGTAGTTATATGGGAATTTTTTGCCTCAGTAGGGGGCGAAGAAACTGGCTGAGAAGGTATTAAAGGCCATCCCCGCAGATAATGATCAAGACGAGTCCTATGAAGATTTAACAAAGTCGGTTTTGATGGCCCGAAAATAAGGTTAAAAAGTCTAGAAACAAGTCGGTGATCTTGATAATGAATTTAGCCATATGGAATATCTGTCTTTATATTTGGGACAATTGAATCATAATAAGAGGATGAGGTTACGCCACCTTTTTATTGGATTATTATCAAAAGTTGCAAAGTGTTGCAAGATAAGAAATAGATTTGATTTTGGAATGTATTGTTTGAAAATATAATAATTGAATCTTTGTAATATATGGTTTAAGGAGGATGTAATGTTGTTGTCACAGAAATCAAAAGCATTATGGGCAAAAAAAAGGTCTCTAGAAAGTAAAGAGGAATGGTTGCCGTTGTATGTCCATTTAATTGATACAAAGAATACAATGAATTTTCTTTACAATCATTGGCTGAGTGATAGTCAACGAAGGTTTCTTTCATTCGAATTGGGTGAGGGTGGGGCACAAAAACTAGTTAAATTTATTGCTGTTGTGCATGATATTGGGAAAGCAACTCCTGTCTTCCAAAGAAAGAAATCTTATGATCACAATGATAATTTAGATTGGGAACTTCTACATAAACTAGAACGAGAAGGGCTAAAGGGATTATCAGAAGCGTTGTTTACGCAAGTGAAAGTTTCACCGCATACAGTAGCTGGTGAAGCTATTCTGGAAGAAGCGGGGCTTAATCCGACGATTGGTGCGTTAATTGGGGGACATCACGGTAAGCCTCTTTCTCAGAATAGTCAACCTAAAAAGCAACTCATAGTTTATTCAGAAAACTACTATCAAGATAGTGGAAATAAAGAAATTAAACAAAAATGGAAAAATATCCATAGTGAACTAATAAATATGGGGTTAAGAGAAGCTGAGTATGATGATATTCATGATGTTCCGAAAGAATTGAGCCAGCCATCTGCGGTAATAATTGAGGGGCTACTTGTGATGGCCGATTGGCTTGCCTCGAGTGAAAGCATGAGTGATGGAAGAAAGTTATTTCCACTTATAGACATAAATCAAAAGTTTAAAGATTCTGACCTTGAAGAACGATTTGAAAAAGCTATTTTAAATTGGTATTCTGAGGAAGGTTGGAGTCCAGAAGTAGTGAGCAACACTAAAAATACTTACCAACATTATTGGGGATTTAGTCCAAGATTCGTGCAAGAAAAAATAACTGATAAGGTCAAGGAAATTGCTAATCCGGGAATTGCTGTAATTGAAGCTCCGATGGGAATTGGTAAAACAGAATTAGCCCTAGTTCTGGCACAGGAAATGGCTGCAAAAACTGGTGCTGACGGTTTGTACATAGGGTTGCCAACTCAGGCAACCACGAATGCGATGTTTGGACGAGTAAATGAATGGTTAACTAAAGTGGCTCAAGATCAGGAAGAAAATTTATCGATAAAGCTTATGCACGGGAAAGCTAAATTCAATAAAATATATCGAAATTTACCAGATGCTTGGGAAATTGACGCTGATGGTGGTGATGAAAATTTTGGCACAGTATCTGTAAGTACCTGGTTCTCAGGTAAAAAATCAATTTTAACTAAATTTACAGTTGGAACGATTGACAATCTCCTGCTATTAGGTTTAAAACAAAAGCACCTTTATTTACGTCATTTAGCATTTAGTGGAAAAGTAGTTATTCTCGATGAGGTCCATGCGTATGATGCCTACATGTCAAGTTATCTAGAAAAAGCATTACAGTGGTTAGGAGCTTATCATGTACCAGTAATTTTATTATCAGCAACACTTCCTAAACAAAAACGAAAAGATCTAGTTGAAGCCTACTTAATAGGAAAATATCAAAAGAAAAAGATATTGGAAAAAGCAATTACATTTCCTAATGATTGGGCAGAAACCAAGGCCTACCCCCTTTTAACTGTGACTGATGAAAACAAACTTCTTCAGGTAACAAGGTTTTCCATGTCAAACGAAGAAGGTAAAGAAGTAGCAGTTAAGTGTATAAATTTTGAAGACCTAGATCTAGTTGAATTAGTTTTAGAAAAAATCTCTAATGGTGGAGTAGCTGGGATAATTGTAAATACAGTAAAGCGAGCGCAAAGCTTAGCTAAGTTTTTTGAAGAAATAGATGTAGACTTCTTAGTGTTACATTCAGCTTTTGTGAGTCCAGAGAGAGCTCGAATCGAGGAAAAGTTACAACATTTAATTGGTAAGAATGGTGAGCGTCCGTATAAAATGGTAATTATTGGCACTCAGGTTTTAGAACAATCACTTGATGTTGATTTTGATATATTATTTACGGATATTGCGCCAATGGATTTACTCTTACAAAGAATTGGCCGTTTACACAGACATAATATTCTGCGACCTTCCAAGTTAAAATGCCCTGAAATATATATTCTGGGGATTGAAGATAATGGATTTTATGGTGAGGCAAATGAGGATATCTATACAAAATATTTACTTATGAGGACTGAATACTACTTACCAAAGAAGTTACAACTACCTAATGATATTTCTTTTTTAGTTCAAGAAGTTTATGATTTCGATGATGAATTAGTGATAGAAGGATTTGAGAATGCTAAAGAAGAATTTATGAACTTGAAGAATAGGGCTAAAGAGAAATCTAAAGTATTCCAAATTGGAAAACCAATTCGTGGAAAAAGAGCTTCGCTAGCTGGGTGGCTTGATAGAGAACATAGTGATCCAAAGATGGATGATTTGAAGGCTGCAGCGGCAGTGCGGGATATTCAAGAGACTATTGAAGTTATTCTGGTTAAACAAACTACGTCAGGGTATTGTTTGCTGAGTGGGCAGTTGATTGAAAATGTTACTTCAGAAGAGTTGGCTAATCAAACAGTTCGGCTCCCTTACGCAGTAATAAAAAATCTAACTGAAACGATAGCTAAATTAGAGGATATCACGAGAAAAAAGTTTTATACTTGGCAAAGTGATCCTTGGCTAAAAGGACAATTAGCTCTGGTACTGGATAACCACCAACACGTTAAGTTGAATGGTTATGATTTAATTTATGATTCAGGTTGTGGTCTATCTTACGAAGGAGGAGAACAATGACAGAAAGTTTTAATTTAGTAACTGAACCCTGGATTAAAGTTATAAATCTAGAAGGGCGAGAAGAAATGGTTTCACTAAAAAAAGCGTTTAAAAATGCTAGTCAATATCGAGCCCTCGCAGGAGAGATGAGAATTCAAAATCTTTCAATTTTACGATTAATGTTGGCAATTTTGACGACAGTATATACCCGATTTGATGCTGAGGGTGATGTGTATGATTGCTTAGACGTTAATGATAAGATGCTGGTGACAGATGTTGATGAAGACGAAAATATCGAGTTTTTTAATAATCTTCTTGAAACGTGGGATGTGTTATATCATCAAAAGAGATTTACGCCTATTCTAGATAAATATTTGAAATTATGGAGAAATCACTTTGATTTATATGGTGATAAACCTTTTTATCAAGTGACAAAGGAGGAGTACAACCAGTTAGTTTTAGATAAAAATAAAATTACTGAAAAGTCAAAGGGAAATCTAAAACTTAAACTATGGAATCGACAAATTTCAGAGAGTAATAATAAGACGGCTATATTTGCGTCAAGAACAGGTGAATTTAAAAATCGAACAACGCAAGCAGAATTTGTACGGTGGCTTATTACCTATCAGGTATTTTCTGGAACGTCAGAAAAGGCATGGATGAAAGCGAAAAAAAACGGAAAGTATCCATTATTTGCAGGTTGGTTATATAAAATTAATCCTGTGTATGCGGTGGGTAACACATTATTTGAAACATTAATGCTGAACTTAGTTTTTGAGGATAATAGGAATCAAATAAAGATTCAAAAACCCGTATGGGAGTATGCTAAAATTGAAGACTATTTTAAACGCTTGAAAAACTCAAGTTCACCAAATAATATTGCAGAAATTTATACGATGCCAGCTAAGTTACTGTCTGTTCGATGGGACAAAGATGTACCAACTTTATTTACGGCGTCGATACCGACTTTTGAACTTGAAAATTCATTTGTAGAACCTATGACGACCTGGAGAAGGAAAGACGATGATATAGCTGTTCCAGGAGTAAATGGGGATGTGACGACAGAAAAAATGTGGCGTCATTTTGGTCAGTATATCAAAACTTCTGATGGGGATAAATATATACCAACAGTTGTCAAATGGTTAAATACTCTACAAGTCGAAAAAATGTTACCGCGGAATTTCCAGATAAACTTGGAGACAACGATATTAGTAAGCGATCGCTCTGCAGCCAATGCCCCTAATGTTGAAATTCATGACGAGTTAAAAGCAAGCGGGGAGGTTCTTTTTGATGATGGTGGTCAAGATTGGCCAATTCGGATTGAGGGGATGATTGAATTAACACAGAGTGTAGGCAGAGCTTATTGGACATTTGCTAGAGATATTTCAGATATTCGTGGCTTAGATAAAAAGAATCATCAGTTGACAGATAAACTGAGTGAACGATTTTATGATGATTTAAATCAACCTTTTAAGAAATGGTTGCAGAGTTTGAGTGCAGATGATAATCGCCCTAAGAGAGAATTAGAATGGAAGAAGATGCTTGAGAAGATTGTCTTTTCTTGTGCAGAGGAAGTTATGAATAGCAGTTCTCCAAGAGATGTGCAAGGTATAGTTAGAGACGAAAGAATATTGAATATTTTTACAGCAACTAATAGACTTAGAAGACAAGTGATTAAAATTCTGGATTTAAAGGAGTAGGAGCATGGTAAAAAACGTTTATAGTGCGACTCAAAGGATTATTATGTCGTTGTATAATGGAAATCAGGTAAATAGACCAGTTTTAGCAGCGCTACGTAATAGTAAAACATTGGATGATAAACAGGCCCAGAAACTATGGCCATATATTTTTTCTGAACTAGATAAGGAGAGTCTAAGTGTAACAGGGAAAGTTACTTGGGAAGAGAAAGCTGTTTATACAGCGCTTAGGCTCTATGCTCTTCACCAACAAGGAAAAGAAGAATTAGTATATGAAAAGGAGCATTATCTGTTTACAGAGTTAGGTGTACTTCGAAAAGATGAGAGCCTTCGAGTAGCGCTAGACCGAAGAGTACAGGCGATTTTAGCAACTAATAGCGTGGAAGCGGTAATTAATGGATTAACGCAAATTGTTCAAATTACCAAGAATAAAGATGCACGAATTAAAATTGATTATCCAACATTAGCAGCCAACCTTCTATATTTTCAAAGTAGTTCTAGTGCAGCTAATAGTGTGAGGCTTAGTTGGGGACGTCAGTATTACCGAATTCATTTTGAAAGCAAAAATTAAAGGAGAAAAAATATGCAAAATTTATTTTTAGATATTAACGTGTTACAAACGCTACCATCATCAAATATTAATCGAGATGATACTGGAGCACCTAAAACGGCATATTATGGTGGGGTAGTTAGATCGAGAGTATCATCTCAAAGTTGGAAAAAGGCTAGTCGAGATGATTTCAAAGCAAGAGGAATTGAATCTAGTTTGCGGACAAAAAAAATTCCTTCTGCACTTGAAAAGGAGCTTTTAAATCAAGAGCCTTCATTAAATCAAGAAGACGCACACGCTAAAACACTTGAAATTTTAAAGGCTATGGGTATTAAAGTTGAAGTAGACAAAGCTACGGGAGAAACTGTGACTAAAGTACTCATTTTTATGAGTCCAGGGCAATTAAGAAAGCTTGCTGACTATGCTTTAAATAATGATAAATTGGATATTAAAGAGTTAAAGAAGCTTGGTAAAGAGGATAGTGCTTTAGACTTAGCTTTATACGGGCGAATGCTAGCAGATAGCCCTGAACTTAATGTAGAAGCAGCTGCACAAGTGGCTCATGCAATTTCTACACATGAAATTATTCCAGAATTTGATTATTTTACTGCTATCGATGATTTACAACCAGATGATACTGCCGGTGCTGCTCATTTGGGAAGTATCGAATTTAATTCATCAACCCTTTACCGTTATGCAAATGTTAATATCAGAGAATTGAAAGAAAATCTTGGTGATAAGGAGGATATCGTTTCTGCTACCAAGGAGTTTATCAAGAGCTTTGTTAAGTCCATGCCTGGTGGTAAGCAAAATACTTTTGCGAATAAGACATTACCAGATTATGTGATGATTTGCCTACGTCAAGATACACCAGTTAATTTGGTATCAGCTTTTGAACAACCGGTAAGTGCTAGAGGAAAGAGTGGTTATGTTAAACCATCTATTGAAAAGCTTGAGAAAGAATTTAAAAGTAGTCAAATGTTTGTTGAAGATCCACTAGTAACGGCTATTTTAACAAAGTTTGAAACTGAAATTGGTGATAAGGAAGTTAACTTTAAGCAACTTTTGGATAAAGTTTCAGATGTCCTGATGAAGGCGGTGCAAGATGAAGACGATAACAATTAGGCTAACCTCCCCACTTCAGTCATATGGTAATGAGGCAACCTTCAATCGTAGAACAACTTATACTTTTCCAAGTAAGAGTGCAATTATAGGGATGTTATCTGCTGCTCTTGGTTACAACCGTGATGACCATCGAATAAATGAATTAAATGAACTTCAAATTGCAGTCCGAGTTGATCAACCAGGAAGAGTAATAACAGATTTTCATATGGCACATAGCGGTTCGAAGTCATGGTTGACGTATAGAGATTATACTGCAGACGCAATTTATGTGGTAGCAATTGGTAGCGAGAACATGCAGCTTATAGACAAATTAATTTTCTCGCTTAAGCATCCTAAGTTTCAGCTTTATCTTGGTCGAAAAGCTAATCCGCCGGCGGGAGTGCTAAAAATAGATGAGTTTACTGATAAAAATCCAGTGACAGTACTAACAGAGTTAAAGTGGCAAGCTTCAAATTGGTATCAAAGTAAGGTAAGAAAATCCCGGGTAAAGCTAGAGCTATTAACGGAAGCTGTTTCTTTGGATAATGCTGAAGATACTTTGATTAGAGATAGTGTGGTTTCATTTAATCAGCGAAACCGACAACATGGATATCGTGGTCTTTCTAGGACTTATGTAGAAGTTGAAAATAATGCTCAGAAAAAACAAAGGGTAGAGCATGACGTTATGGGATTTTTAGGAGTTGAGTAAAAATGTATTTATCAAGGGTTGAAATTGATGACTCAAATCGAAGGAAACTTCGAGAGCTTACTCATCTGGGGGCTTACCATAATTGGGTAGAACAATCATTTCCAGCAGAAGTGACTTCTGGGCTGCGAAAACGTCATTTATGGCGTATTGATACCTTGGGTGATAGGCGTTATCTTTTGCTTTTAAGCGAGGAAAAGCCTGAAGTTGAGTTGCTTTCAAAATATGGTGTTAATGGCAGTGTGATTATTAAGTCTTACGCTAACTTTATTAATAATATAAGTAAACATCAAACATTCCAGTTTCGTTTAGTAGCTAATCCTACACATACTAAGGATAATCATGTATATCCGCATGTGACGATAGAACAGCAAAAGAAGTGGTTACTTGACAGAACAGCTAAAAATGGTTTTGAAATTTTATGTAATGAAACAGAAAAGTATTTATTTGACATCGTAGAGAGGGATTATCCAATTTTACGAAAAAAAAATGGTAGAAAAGTTAAGTTAAGTCGGGTTGCCTTTTCAGGACTTCTAAAAGTAACGGATGAGTCACTTTTTCAGGAACTTCTTGTTCGGGGGATAGGGCGAGAAAAGGCGTACGGTATGGGTTTAATGACAGTTATTCCGAGGTGATTTGTTTGAATAAAGGAATAGGAGCTAAGAAAGCCAGTTTATCAGAGTTAGCTCGAGTGAGCGACCGAATCACATTCTTATATTTAGAGCACGTAAAGATAAATCGTAAAGATAGTGCGATTTTAGTGATTGACGATAAAGGTAGTATAGCAATTCCTGTTGCTATAGTTAGTGTATTACTTTTAGGACCGGGAGTTGACGTTACGCATCGTGCGATGGAATTAATGGGGGACTCTGGATTGGGCGTTGTGTGGGTAGGAGAGCAAGGTGTCAGGCAGTATGCCCATGGTCGAGCTTTAAGTCATTCTTCTGCACTACTAGAAAAACAAGCCAAATTGGTATCTAATACCAGAACGCGTATAGCGGTTGCGCGTAAGATGTATCAGATGAGGTTTCCAGATGAAGATGTTTCTGGGTTGTCCATGCAAGTGTTACGTGGTAAAGAAGGATCACGAGTCAGAAGGGTTTATCGTAATCAGTCAGAAAGAACTGGTGTCCCATGGTCGCGCAGAGAGTATAATCCGGATGATTTTGAAGCTAGTACACCGATAAATAAAGCGCTAACAGCAGCTCATCAGGCCTTATATGGGCTTTGTTATAGCGTAGTTTCTGCTTTAGGTGCTTCACCTGGTCTTGGGTTTGTGCATACAGGACATGATCTATCTTTTATTTATGATTTTGCTGACTTGTATAAAGCGGATATCTCTATTCCAGTAGCATTTGAAATGGTAGCACAATATGGAGATGATTGTGAATTATCGGCAAAAGTTCGATTGAAAATGAGAGATATTTTTAGAGAAAGTAAAATTTTAGCTAAAATGGTTAAGGATTTGAAGTATATTTTAGAATATAATCCAGATGACACGAGTGTAGAAATAATTGAGCTTTGGGATGATAAGTTAGGTTTGCAAAAACATGGTGTGCAGTATCATTTATTTGAGGATGATAAGTAATGATAGTTATAACGTTGACAAAAGTTCCAGCATCATTAAGAGGTGACTTGACCAAGTGGTGCCAGGAAATACAAACTGGTGTCTATGTAGGAAATGTAAGTGCAAAGATTCGTGATTTGCTTTGGAAACGAATAATGGATAATATCGGCAACGGTGAGGCAACAATTGCATACAATACAAACACAGAGCTGGGGTATACATTTCGAACAACAAGAAGGGATCAAGATGTTGTTGATTTAGATGGTATTACCTTGATAAAGCAACTAAATGAAGTGCCTGGAGAAATAAAACATGGTTTTAGTAATGCAGCCAAGTATCACCAAGCAAGACTTAAGACTGTGAAGGAAGGTAGGACAAAAAACAAATCAGAAAATAAAAATTTTATTGCTTTAGATTTAGAAACTACTGGACTTGATCCATTGTCCTCAGAGATAATTGCTGTTGGTGCTGTAAAGAAAGTAGGAAATGATGAGGAGATATTTTCTAGATATATAAAGATATCAGGTAATATACCTCATGTCATTTCAAAACTAACAGGTCTTAACGATGAAATTCTTCAAGAACAAGGGGAAGACCTTAGTGATGTCTTGGATGATTTGTTAGTTTTTTTAAGTGATGACACTATTATTGGCTATAATCTCAAATTTGACATGCAGTTCCTAGAGGGCGCTTTAGAAAAAACTAATAAGTCACCATTAAAAAATAGGTTTATAGATTTAATGCCACGAGTAAAGAAGGTGGAACTTTTTTTAGATAATTATCGTTTGGAAACTGTCTTAGATAAGTATGGGATAGAAAATAGATCTCCACATAATGCCCTTGAGGATTCAAAGGCGACACTAGAGTTAGCTTTCAAACTAATAGAAAATGGAAAACTTAGGATTTGAAATCCCTGTTATGTAAAGGATTGTTTACTGTGTTCCCCGTGTGTACGGGGGTGATCCATAAGTCGCGGTTCCCAAAAATTAAAACTAAGAGTGTTCCCCGTGTGTACGGGGGTGATCCTGCGAAAGGATATTTGATACGACCAACTACGTTAGTGTTCCCCGTGTGTACGGGGGTGATCCTTATAGAACCCTCCTTGTTAGTCTTTCCGTTGTGTGTTCCCCGTGTGTACGGGGGTGATCGTTTATTAGCTTATCTCTTAGCACATCTTTATAGTGTGTTCCCCGTGTGTACGGGGGTGATCCTATCGATTTCGTCGGAAACACGATTATTACAGGGTGTTCCCCGTGTGTACGGGGGTGATCCTGATGAGAGGGTCTTTGTGTAGAATTAATTTTGGTGTTCCCCGTGTGTACGGGGGTGATCCTAACGAGAACAACAATCAAGAAGTAAATAACCAGTGTTCCCCGTGTGTACGGGGGTGATCCTAATCGTTTGATTTTATCATGCTAGCAAAGAGAGTGTTCCCCGTGTGTACGGGGGTGATCCTCAGCTTTGGCTTCGGCAAGCTCTTCCTTAACTGTGTTCCCCGTGTGTACGGGGGTGATCCCGTTCGCATTGATAACCCGCTCTTCCTGACTTAGTGTTCCCCGTGTGTACGGGGGTGATCCTTATAGAACCCTCCTTGTTAGTCTTTCCGTTGTGTGTTCCCCGTGTGTACGGGGGTGATCGTTTATTAGCTTATCTCTTAGCACATCTTTATAGTGTGTTCCCCGTGTGTACGGGGGTGATCCTAATACCACTAATAAACAAAAAAAATACTTTTTGTGTTCCCCGTGTGTACGGGGGTGATCCTGCTCTTAACGACCCGACTACAAAAGGGTTGGGA
>NZ_AZFH01000198.1:0-40163 GCF_001435735.1 Ligilactobacillus equi DSM 15833 = JCM 10991 | reverse complement strand
AGTTGCAAAGTTAGGATTAACAGCGTGTTCCCCGTGTGTACGGGGGTGATCCTGCTACAACTATTTCAAGACGGCTATCGCACTCAGTGTTCCCCGTGTGTACGGGGGTGATCCTAGATGGACACCTAACACTCTCAAGGCTAGAGGACTATTCACACGTGGAGATAAGATTATGTGTTCCCCGTGTGTACGGGGGTGATCCTTAGCTTGTCAGCTAACTTTTTTAAGAAATCTTGTGTTCCCCGTGTGTACGGGGGTGATCCCGGGAGATATTGGGTTATACGGAGAAATTGGTGGTGTTCCCCGTGTGTACGGGGGTGATCCTAAAGCAGGAAGTTGCAAAGTTAGGATTAACAGCGTGTTCCCCGTGTGTACGGGGGTGATCCTAAAACTTAAACCACACATTACCAAGACTGATTGTGTTCCCCGTGTGTACGGGGGTGATCCTGTTGGTTATCGTTGACTCGGTTTGAGAGATATGTGTTCCCCGTGTGTACGGGGGTGATCCTATGTGTTGACGTAATTTGCAATACTTGCACTAGTGTTCCCCGTGTGTACGGGGGTGATCCTCAGAGTGGCTTTCTTCAAGCTTTCCAAGTCGTGTGTTCCCCGTGTGTACGGGGGTGATCCTACGGTTACTTGGCCGTTCGTGATAGTCGGGGAGTGTTCCCCGTGTGTACGGGGGTGATCCTTATTGCACGAATTTAATAGTACTATTGAATTGGTGTTCCCCGTGTGTACGGGGGTGATCCTGACAATGCCTTTTATGCTTGTGATCAAATCATGTGTTCCCCGTGTGTACGGGGGTGATCCTGTTTTCCCTAAGTTTAAGGGTGAGTTGGTCAAGTGTTCCCCGTGTGTACGGGGGTGATCCTATACCGCAAGCGAATTTTCATGTCGTGTCCTTGGTGTTCCCCGTGTGTACGGGGGTGATCCTATACCGCAAGCGAATTTTCATGTCGTGTCCTTTGTGTTCCCCGTGTGTACGGGGGTGATCCTTATGATGGAGAAAAAAGATAGAGTAGAGTTTTGTGTTCCCCGTGTGTACGGGGGTGATCCTGTTATTTTCCTTACACTTCCTGCATAGAAAATGTGTTCCCCGTGTGTACGGGGGTGATCCTGTTGGTTATCGTTGACTCGGTTTGAGAGATATGTGTTCCCCGTGTGTACGGGGGTGATCCTGCCTCGGTTGATATCTTGATAGAGCTTAGAACGTGTTCCCCGTGTGTACGGAGGTGATCCCGTGAGCCACTTGCGGGCGTCCTTCTTCGTCTTGTGTTCCCCGTGTGTACGGGGGTGATCCTGCGAAAGTATAACTAGAGTAGGAGAAACAAAAGTCAAAGGTTTCTAAGGAGGAATAAATTATGGTGACAAAATCACAAATAAAAGCCTCTCGCAAATGGGAGGAAAAGAATCCGGATAGAAACGGATTCATGAAACTGAAACGGTCAGCGTTCAGTTTCGTTGACCCAAAGCCTGGAAGCGTTGCTGAAAGGCAAATCAACGAGAACCGTGAAGATTATCAGCGGTTTTTGAAAGAGCTTAAAGTTAGCCTTGAAAATAAATTGCGAGAATTTTAGAAAAAGGCTTGTAATTTATAACGGGGTGTTAGTGTTCCCCGTGTGTATGGGGGTGATTCTGGTATGAACGTGACTAAGGGAGATAAGATTACGTATTCCCTGTGTGCATGGTGGATGATTCACAAGAACTCTAATTCCATTGTTTTCTGATTAAATTGGCACTTATAATGGATTGAAGTGCACCGGTTGTCATATTTTAAGATAATGTGATTGCTAATATCAAAAGCCTGGCTAGCGTTTTTTCTCACTTCACCCACCAATGTCCAAGAGTAGAGTGAAATGTTGTATTTACCATACTTAAAATTATGAGGAGGGTTATTAGCTAGTAAGCAACAATTAAAAAGCTAGTAAGTGCCAAGTACTATCCACGATGAGAGCGTTTTTGTAGCGGTATAGAATCTGCGTAAATTATGATAAATATTTTCAACCTTTACCTCTAAATTCTTAGAAATATTTGGGTAAAGTCTCTTTTATGAAAAAAATTGAAAATTACAAAAATCTTCTGGTGGTACAATGGTTATACAGTAAAAATACAATAGTAGTACAAAAAAGGGACCGCGTAAAGTTTTAGTGGACGAAATTGAATAAAAAAAGCCCCCCTAGTGGTAAAATATAGTCGAAACAAATACTCTAGGAGGCTTTTTATTATGCTTAACACTATTATATAACAACAATTTGGTTCTGTCCTAAGTAATGACATAAAATTTTTAAGTTCAAGTATGTTTAACGGGCCTATTAACTTCTCGAATTTGGTGTTTGAAATTAAAAAAGTGGCGCTAGAAATCGGCAGAAATATGCTTAATAGTCTTCTTGAGATGGTAGATAAGGCTCTCAGCCAGTCGCCTAGGGTAAGACATGAATTTGTAATTCGTGATCGCAGAAGTCGTACAGTGGCTAAAAACATGTAGTAACTGGTTGGATGTAGTTGAGGTTTTAGACAAATCCCACGTGGCCAAGGCCTGTCGACTGGCTGTTGGTGGTGGATTTAAATGGAATGGTGAAAATAAACTTAAAAAGTGGGCTTTGTCAGGTGATTGGGACATGGTAAAGCTGTTCAAAAAAGTTTATTTGTCAGACCCAACCATACGAAAAAAGCGCAGAAATACGGCTACTAAAAGCTTTAACTATCTGCTAAGAAACAGTAAACAGATAGATAATATTCGAGATGAAAATTATTGTGGTGACTCAACAGAAGCACGTATAAGTCATTGGGTTGCTGAAAGAGATAGTTCGAGACCATGCGTATGGTCAAAAGAAGGACTAGATAGTGTTATGTTCTTTAAATGTTGCCAAATCAACAAAGTTGATATTTATGATAAATACTGTCACTTAGAATACCAAAAGCGTAAAAGTCAACGAGCGGTTGATTTTGATAAAAGAGTTACCCGCAAGGGTAAAATGACATATAAATACCTAGATACCACGTATAAAGTGGTATCGGAGGCTCTTAGTATTCAACAGATGTTTGATAAAATTGGTGATCAAAAAATGATAAATTTATAAATCCCAATATTAGTGTAATGGGAGGAGAGATATCCACTAAAACTTAACGCTATCTCAGATAAATGAAAGCGATTGACGAAAACGGTTAAACATGATAACATACAGAGGTACTGAAGGATTATACATAAAACTTCTTGAATAGATAGTAAGTAGAGCCTCGCCGGGCTCTTTTCTTGTTGTTTGGCGCAATTAATGGTACAATTTTTAGAATAACAAAGAAGGGCTGGTAAAAAAGATGTATAACATGATTCCTGATACCATGGGTGATGTAGCCGTGAAACTAGCTTGGTTACACGCCAATGGTTTCGAAAATGAAACGGAAGATAGTGTGATTTTGCAAGGAATTGTCGATGCGGCCAACAATATGTTTGAAGAGGCGTTGGGCGATCCTTATTGGACGGTCTTATGGGACCAAGAAAACTTCAAATTGAAGGTGCGTGATGCCATGGGGGAAATTATTGGTTACTTAACGCCGCGTGAAGAAGCCGGTAACTACTTGGATGATTTCAAGCAAAACTCGATTTTAACTTGGCGTCACATGTCCGCTCAAAGTAATGAAATTTTGAAAAATAATTAATTTAGTAAAAAAGGTTAGCGCATAATTTCGCGCTAACCTTTTTGCCTAATCGATACTTATACTAAGGAGAGTACAGGATTTACAATTAATAATTAGAACCAATAAAGCCCGTCATTTCCGCCATTTTCCGCTTTATAGACAGTTAAAAAAAGATATAAATCTTCTAAAAGTTGTCCAATAAGTTGTCCAGCCTTTGTTCAATTAAATCGTCAGCTTTATTTTTGTGCTCGTCAATTAGGTAGGCATAAATGTTCGCTGTCGTGCTCACATTTGAGTGTCCTAGCCGTTTAGATATGACGTATAACTCTAGACCTTGATACATCAAATAAGCCACATGAGAGTGTCTGAGAGAGTGGAAGTGGAAACCAGGTCTATTTATGCCAGCATCTATCAACAACTGCTTTAACAGTTTATTAACGGCGCTAGAAGATGGAACCGTACCATACTGAGATTGAAAAACCATGTTATGTCCTTGCAGGTCTTTAAGCCAATCTAAGAGAATTTGATTAACTCTGATAGTTCTGTTAGACGATTCGGTCTTAGTGGCTTTGAAATCACGACCGTAGTTATACTCCAAAGCCTTGTTGATGTTGATAGTGTGGTTGGTGAAGTCAATATCTTCCCACGTTAAGGCCATAATTTCGCCTAGCCTGGCGCCAGTGAAAATAGCAGTTAGGATCATATATCTACCCGGAAAATTAGGATTTAGTTTTTCGGATGTGGTTTTAACTAATTGCTTAATCTCTGAAACATTAAGGTAAGATATTTGTTTGCCAGTATCCTTGTAGACGATATTAATGTTTTCACAAAAGTTTTGTGGCACCAGTCTATCATTGAAAGCTAAAGAAACAGAGGCCTTAACTAGCGAGTGCAATTTGTAGACAGTTTCTTTGGAATGGCTACTGCCATAGTGATTGATGAATTTCTGATAATCGGAGCGCCGAACGCTTTTTAGCTTTTGGTTTCCAAAGTAGTCAGTTAGCTCTTTATGAATGCGAAGGTATCTAGATATTGAAACTTGGCTTAACCGTGGTTCCTTATAGGTCTTGAAATAGTCCAGAAAATAATCAGCAAAACTGGGGTTATTTTTCGCTTGTTCCACACCATCAATATCTGCTTCAATAGCAGCGGCCCACATAACCGCCTCGTTCTTTGTTCGAAAGCCACGCTTAGATGTTTGACGTAGCTTTCCATTGATACGTTTTGACACAGTGGCTTTCCAGCCTGTGCTTGTTTTTCTGTATGAAGCCATAAAATACCTCCTATTATGTACTATAATAGGACTGTTAACGATTTTGTTAACAGTCCATATTTTTCTATCCACACTTTTTGCTTGGCGGCTGGAGTGTGGATTTTTTTGTTGTGCACAGCTTTTAACGACTTTAGTGTATTGGTCAAGATGAATGTATGTTTATCATCTATAATGTCTCCAATCATAATAATTTTTTTCTGAATTAACCTTTAACCTGTGGATAAATCTATAAGAACACTTATTCATTGTGTAACCTTGCCAAATCAACTAATTCAGAAACGAATTGATGATCGTAACTAGCATTAGGTATATCTATACCTGTAGATTTGTCAGATGTTTTATGTTTCTTATATTACTTGAACAAATCCCACAAACTTTTTGATGTACGGTGATATACTTTATTGTATATTTTACGTTTAGGATGTAACCATCCTGCAGTACGAGTTCCATAACCAGGGATTAATTTTTTCTTTAATCTTCTTTTATACTTAGCAGTAGTAGCTGCTTTGAAAGATTTTTTTAACGATGGTTTTCTAATATATCCTCTCATATTACTACCTCAAAGCTTTCCTGTACCCAGAATCAATTGCTTCTTGCTCAGAGTTAAAATATACAGCGTTGGCAGAATTCATATTATATCCTTGTTGACCGGGAACGTGGTAAATATGACTATTAACATTACCTACAATCTTACCAGTGTCAGCAGTATTCATATCAGTATTTTGAAAATTACTACCATTCCCATTATTATCATAATTGGTATCGCTACTTTGATTTTCTTGAGCAGAAGCTAATGATTCTGAACTAGCTTTTGCAATGCTTTCAGATTCACTAGCTCTACTTTGGCTTTCAGCTATAGATGCACTTTCAGATGAAGCTTTGCTTTCGGATTCTTTTCTTTTAGATTCAGAAGCTTTTTTCTTGCTTTCAGCTTTTCTTTTTGATTCCTCTTTTATAGATTCAGCTTTCTTTTTGGATGATTCTTTGGCTTTCTTAACTTTTAACGAACTAGATTTATAAGACTCTGAACTAGTTTTAGAGCTTGAATTAGAGTTTGAACAAGCACCTAATAAACTCATAAATAGTAGGGTAGTAGTAATGAATTTCATTTTTTTCTTTTTCATATAAGATCTCCTCACGAATTTTATCTTTCTGATTAGCTTTTAGTGACTTCAAATCAATTGGTCCTATATTAACCAGTATAATACCGGATAAACTCCTCTTTTATAGTCTCGTCTAAATATTTTGGAATGCAGTAAGAATTCATGAAACTGTAGATATTAACATCTTCCTTTTCAGTTTCCTTACAATAAAAGGGTGTTAGAATTTTAACCGCCATTAAGTTGGTCTGGTATTTAATTCCAGCTTTATTTTTGAAAGATGTATCATAAATTATAAACCGGTTAGCTTCGACTTCCATTGCGCTATTAGAAATCAATCTCGCCACATGACCGTGGCGGTTTTTTTATTGATTTGCAATCGAATTATATGAATTGACCCAGTCGTTTTTAGCTTTATCAAATTCTGATTTAGACTCATTTAGTTCGTTTTGTGTTTCACTAACAACTTCTTGACTAGTATCTGGATTTGTAATGACCGGATTATCGTTTTGATAAATCACCGCATAGTCATGCAAAGCGGAAAGATAAGCACGTAATTTTTTGGTGTAATCTTTAAGAGCTGCTTTGTCTTGAGAATTTAAAAACTTTTTTTCTGATTTATACTCTTTCTGAGCTTTTTTCCTTAAACTCATTATGTTCTTCAATCTACTATCAAAACGTTTAGCGGCATATTGGTCTGGATTTTCAATGTCATTATATTTAGCAGCGTCTAATAAGTTATCTTCAATATTTTGATAGTTTTCCATCCCCATGGGAGTAGTGACAACAGTAACCAATTCTTTATGTGAGTCTTCTGCAGATACTGCCTTTACGGATGTAGTGGTAATGAATAGAGCAATTAGTACAGATAATGATATCCAAAATGTTTTTTTCATAACGTTTTCTCCTCATGCTTTTTTATTAAATTTATAACGTTTCCTATATGATGAAATTTTTAGTGTTCTAAAATTATATGATTAAGCAAAATAAGATAATAATCAAAACTAAAATAATGAAAGAAATACATCCACAAGCAATACACGATGCTTCTACGTCTTCATCATCACGAATAGCGTCCCAGAAGGAATAGGTAGATTTATTATAAATTTTGTTGTACATAGCTTTTCTGGGATTATTTGCCCAAGTTTTTCCATATGTAGGATTTAACGTTTTTTTAGCGTTACGTGTAATTCTACCGGTAGTTCTAGCGGAAATAGAACGTTTTATACTTGGCTTCCTAGGTCCTAGTTTCATAACAACTCCTTTCTGACGAAAATATCCGACATACATTTTTACAAAATTTTAGTAGTTCTAATTTTCAATAGTTTCACTTTCCTTATTAAGAATGAGACCTCTATCAAAAATAAACGTATAGCCACGATAGCTATATATAACTCCGAATTTTCTCTTATACATTTCAAGTGCTTCGAATAGATACTTGACAGATACATCAAAATAATCAGCAACTTCTTGGGCTGTACGCATGCATAATTTATAGCAACTAATTAATCCATCTAATGTGATAATCTTCATGCGTCCCCAATCTCTTGCAATTTTTTCTTGCTTACGATTAACGGCATTATCCAAACTCGTTAAATCACCAACACTTGTTTTATAATGGCCAATTTCTTCTGCCAAAGTTTCGTGTTCTTTTTGGTAAGTTAGGTCTTTTTTTAAATAAACAGTCTTATCAATTATTAGTCCCGGAAGACCCTCTGGCATACGTGTATAGATGTAATTAAGTTGGGGGTATTCTGACATTAATTGTTCAATAGAATTCAATAAAGATCACCACCAGATTATTTTTTATTTTTCAAAAAATCAATAAAGTCGGTAATTTGTTTCATTTGTTCTTCTGATACATCATCATCGATGTGTGCAGCGATTAATTTAGCGTGCTTATCTATCTTGGGGACATTTTCTTCCTTACCATCCCGACCTAAAAGATAGTCGGTGGTGACTTCGTATAACCCTGCCAGTTTGGACAAAATATCAAAGTCCGGTTGCCTTCTACCGTATTCGTAATTCGCGTATGTTTGCATCTTTATGCCTAACTTTTCTGCCACGTAGGTTTTGCTCCATCCCTTATCCTCACGTAACGCTTCGATCAATTTGTTGAATTCCATGATTTTTCACTCCTTTTTAAACGTTATGTTTATTGTTATCAACGTTATTATACAACGGCTAAACGTATTATTTATATTTTTTGACAAAAAGTTTAAAAAATATATTGACTTAAACAAAACGGCGAGTTATTATAATATTTGTTAATCAGTTAAACAAAACGTTTAACCACGAAAAAAGGGGGGTGAAATCATGACAAATATTATAAAGTCGAACGCAAGGGAAATTTTGCGAGACGAAATTGATAGTCGGGGAATCAAATATTCCTGGGTCGCCAAACGGATGGGATATTCTTACCAACAAAAGCTTACTAATGTTCTAAATGGGCGAGATAAGTTTACTGGGGACGTTGCAATTCGAGCGTCTAAGGCACTAGGTGTCCCGCTAGAAATTTTTTTGGTCAAAAGTTAGACGAAATGTCTAACTAAGCAACGAATAGGAGGAAATAACAATGAAGATTGAATACAGAAAAAACGAAGACATCTCAAACGATCACGTTGAAGAAGTTTATGTGAACAATCAATACGTAGGGGATTTGTTTCTTTACCAAGAAGAAGGCCAATTACACACCTTCTTTCCCGAAGGTGGCCAACCGGTTGAACGCTGGGAAATCTCTGAAAAGGAAATGAAAGCCGAAGTCGAAGAATTGCTTGCTCAATTCTTTGGCGATGATGAAACCGAGGCTGATGTTGAAGTCGAAAGCGAAGAAAAGCGGTCGATGACAATGAACTTGCAATACTTCGCTGAAAAAGGCGTCAAGATGTTCAGCAACGGACTTATTGAGTTACCGGTCAAAGAAGTTAATGGTCAAATTATGTTTGACGCTGAACAATCTGCTATTGGCTTAGGAATTACATCAACCGCCAAAGGGTATACAAACGTCAGATGGAGCAGAGTTAACGATTATTTAAATTCTGCCACTTGTGGCAGAAAGATAAAGAAAGGCGATTTCATCACTGAACCGCAATTCTATAAGTTGGCAATCAAAGCTAACAACTCGGTTGCTGAAAAGTTTCAAGATTGGGTTACAACGGAAGTCCTTCCGTCAATCAGAAAGCACGGTGCTTATATGACGGACCAAATGATTGAAGAGGTGCTAACTAACCCAGACACAATTATCAAGCTTGCAACTCAGCTTAAAACAGAGCGCGAGGGACGATTAATTGCTGAACAGCGGGTGAATGAATTGACTCCTAAAGCGACTTACTACGACCAAGTGCTTAATAATAAGTCACTAGTAACCATCACTCAAATTGCTAAAGATTATGGTATGAGCGGTGGAGAGATGAATAAGAAATTGCATGAATTAGGGGTTATCTACAAACAAGGTAATACATGGTTGCTTTACAGTCGCTATCAACGAACGGGATGGACCCACTCAAATACAATCATGGTTCCAAGAGCAGACGGAACAGAAAAAGCCGTAATGCAAACCAAATGGACACAAAAAGGACGCTTAGGACTGTATGAATTTCTTAAGAAGCATGACATCTTGCCACTGATTGAACAAGACGATGACGTGGCTTAGAAGGATTGGTATTACAGTGGAAAGCTAGATTACGAGGAGGGAAAAATATGAATCCTTTTGAGATTAAAGTTATCCCTGAAGTTCTAGAAAAGATAATCAAGAAGTATATTGATGAATTGTTTGACCGGTATCTAACTGGAAAAACATGGACTCTTGATAAGTTTAGAAAAGAATGCTGCGGAAAAGCTAAAGAGTGGGTAACACTCTATATCTTATCAGAATTTGCTGATGAGATTGACTATCGCCAACCTGGGGGATGGTTAGTCCCTAGCAAAGGTAGGGGAAATGCGTGGATTATCCGTGCAAAACAAGCGTGTGAGTGGATGGATAAAAACTTTACCCGCATTGAATGGGAAAGGAAGTTGGAAAGATGATTTGGTTGATCGTTATTTTCCTAGCCGTAGCGCTCACGGCTCACGTGCCTGAGTTTGTCGGTTGGGTAGTTGAAAGATACAAGGCATGGTTGTATGCCGGGTCAAAACGTGGAAGGAGAGATTGAGAATGGCAAAAGTTATCATTGGTGAAATTTTACAAGTATTAGCGTTATTTATCGTCGCTGGTCTGGCCGGGTCAAGCGACCTAGGGCGACCTGTTTGGTGGCACGGTTTGTTTCTGGCAATCGTGGTTGGAATCGTCGGGTTACTTTTGGACCAAGACGAAAAAACCCGGCAATAGCGCCGAGTTTCAACAACAATTCAATTATTAACACAATTTAATTATAACACAAACGAGGTAAGTAATATGGAAAAAATTATTTTTAACAGCACCCCTGATTATCGGATTCAAGTGCTGTTCTATGAAAATGGGCACAATTTCATCATGGTTAACAGCCGAAAAGACTCTAGTTCAATCGCCAAGCCAGGAGTTCCTGGCTATGGCAAGTACCCTGAAGCAGAAGTTAATCGTATGATTAATTTTCTGGAGAGATAGGTATGGATAAAAAAGAACTTATTGCATACGGTTCTCTAGCGCTAGCGCTAATTGCTCTGCTGTTAAATATTTTTCTACTCGTAAATGGTTAATCGACTTCAATTTACCATCAACACACAAGAGGTAAAAAAAGATGAATGAATTATTAGGAATAGTCAACGGAATTAGGGGCAATCAAGCCCAGTTTAGGATACAAAATATACCAGATTTAAAGGTTAACATAGCTGAGGGGGTGCAAGAGTATAGAATCATCCCAGTATCGGGGATGATAACATCCCAACAGCGCAAAAAAGCTTATGCGCTTATTGGTGAAATAGCCCGAGCTACCGGATACCTAACTAACTACCAGAAAGAGCGGCTGAAATATCAGCTGAAAGAAGAATATACCAAGTCTGTAGGCAAGGAGATGTTTTCCTTATCCTACTGTTCAGAAAACACGGCTTTAGCATTTATTGACTTCCTAGTTGATAAAGCTTTAGAGGTTGGCGCTCAGATTGAGCCTGAGACGCTTAATTCTTTGGACACGGAGCAATATGTCAAGATGTGTCTAAAGTATCGTGTATGCACCGTATGCGGGCGTAGAGATGCCATTCAGATTAATCACGAGGATACTGTGGGGATGGGTAACGACCGCACACATATTGACCATAGGGGGCATAGATTGGAGGCTCTCTGCGTAGAACATCACGCAGAGTTCCATGCAATCGGAGCAAAGAGCTTTGCCGAGAAGTACCACTTCCACGGCGTTAAGCTAAACACCAAGGAGGTTGTTTCCTTAGGTCTAATGAGCAAGAGGCAATGTGAATGGTTTGACGAAAGGAGTTGAGCAAGATGGACGAGTTTCAAGGATCTAATTTATTCCTAAACATCCCTACGTATGTCGCTTATGACGAAGAAGTCTTAAAGAAGCCGAAAGCGGCTTATCTTTACGGCGAAATCAATTCAATGCTTAATGTAACAGGAAGATTTTACATGAGTAATAACACTATTGCTCGAAGGTTAAAGGTTTCAAGACAAACTGCTATCAGCTACGTCAATCTGCTAAAAGAACGAGGGTTTATTGAAACAGAGAATGTGGTGGATGAAAAAACTGGGGTAATCAAAGGTCGTTATATCACTTACGGAAGTTTATCTAAGCGATATATTCCCAAGGATAGTCAAATTGACTTTACTAACGGTAGTCAAACTGATTTGACTAGGGTAGTCAAGCCGACTTTACCAGGGTGGTCAAATGGATTTGACGGGGGTAGTCAAATGGGTTTGACCCAAATAGAACATATTAATAAAACAACTAATAGAAGTAGTAGTACACCGACACCAAGTGAAAATGTCTTCAACAAATTAGCGGCGATTGGCATCCCAGCAAACGGGATGAACACACCAGTAATTATCGATTACATTGATCAGCTAGGAGATGACTTGGTGGCACATGCTATTGACTACATGGCAGACCAAGCCCAACGGCCCAATATGAATTATCTGAAGAAAATTCTAGAGGGCTACTTGAATAAGAATATCAAAACAGTAGCACAAGCTAAGCAAAGCGAAGAAGCTTTTAAGACCCAGCAGACAACATATGCTAACAAGCGCAAAAGTAATCGCAGACGCATAGTACAAAAAGAAACACTGCCAGACTGGGCGCAAGAAGGCTATCAGGTGCCGAAGCTATCTGATGAAGATAGGGCGGCGTTGGAGGATAAGCGAAAAAAACTGGAAGCAAAAATGTTCGGAAAGAAGGATAAATAATGGAATTAGGAAAGATTGCGAACGGAGATGTACAACGACTGTTTGACCGAGAGTATGAAAAGGTTCTGAAGAATATCATGGATCCACAGACCTCAGCGACTAAGAAACGGGTAATCAACTTAAAAATTACGGTTGAACCTGGGGAGCTACGAAATAACGGGATGATTCAAGTAGAGGTTTCTAGCAAGTTAGCCCCTCAGCTTGGTGTTTCCTCGGTGGTTTCAATCGGACGGGATGAAGATACTGGTCAGATTAAGTCTAATGAGTGGAGTCAGGAGCTTCCAGGACAAACCTACATAGGTGAAGATGGTTCGCTTAAGACAGAAGACGGTGAGACCATTGATGAAAATGGGGATGTTATGGAGGTGGTGAAGTGATCACATTAGAAATTATGTGGCTGATGTTTTGTGATTATGCTGACGTGATAGGTGCAGCATTCTTATTGGCCATTATTATCTATGTAGCAGGGTTTTTTAGCAATAAATAAAAGGAGGTGAAAAAATGAAGGAAATTAAATTTGAACAGAAAACACCCCAAGGTGGATATCTAAGGGTGTTAGAAAATAGTGTACAGATTAAAGCTAAAAAAATATCGATTGACGGACAATTTAAAGTAAAGGGTCTACAAAATCGAGATTGTGAGACGACAAATAAATAAAAGGAGGTGAAAAAAATGAAGGATGAACACAAAAGTAAAACACCTAAAGGTGGGTCTTTTAAGGTGCTGAGGAACGGCATAGAAATTCGATGTTCAAACGCTTTTTTTGAAAACAAAGTTAGAATTTCTACAAAGGGATGTGAGACGACTATTAAACCGAAAGGTAAAAGTTAACTTGGATTACTTCCGAGATTAATCAGCTTGCTAGTCTGTCGAAGGACTGGTGGGTATAGGGAGACTGGACATCTCCCGTCTGGAGCGTGCTTAGATACTCACAAAATGAGGCATGATTTACCAGAAAGCAGCTTGCAAGATTGTCAAAGGTCTTGTGAGTATTGGTCACCTTGGCTGGGTGACCTGAGTATTATCTTTATCCTTTAGCTAATCAGCTTGTTAGAGGGCTGATTAGTATAGAGCCAGTGGGAGTATTGGCTCACATCGTAAAAAGGAACGGCGGACCTAACCGCTAGCATGAAAAGGGGGCTTTACCCCTCATTTGGAAGCTAAATTAGCACGAGGGCGAAGATGTACATTAAAACTTTCTCCTTTAGATATTCAGTGAAAAAACTACTACACAAGTCCAGTGGGCGGTGCAATTCCGTCGGTTTCCGTTGGTCGCAAGCGGTCGACCAAAAAATAAAATATATAGTCTTTCAAACCGCTAGACGATACAAATTGACCGTGCTAACACAAAATTTGATTTCTCACGGGTTCGGTGCAAGTCCGAAGGTCGTCGTTAATCTGTGGACACTATACTTATTCACTACTCAACTGATCACTTGGTCACAGATTAACGGAGCTGTCTGTTAAACAGTAGCTGCAATAAATAATAAAAGGAAGTGAGAATCCTCTCTTTGGAAGTTTTTATTGTAACAGAAAATTCACCATTGCTACGGTTAGCAGGTCTAGCAGCGCCTGAGGTGGTTCAACTCTACCTCTTTGGTTTATCCTGGCCGGGAAAAAATAAAGTTTTGGGAGGGTAATCATGACTGATTACACAGCGTCATTTCGACGACTCAGGAAAAATTACGATTTTCGTAAATTTGGCGATGAGGTTTGGGAAAGCATACCCAACAAGAATGCTGACAAAATCCGATGGTCAGCTTGCGTCTGGAACGTTTCGCTTGAAAAAGCTAAAAAGAAGATGGCGATGATGAGCAAAACCAAGAAAAAGCCAAGCGTCAATGAAAAGCGAAATCAAGAAATTATCAAGATGATTGACGAAGGCTACACACGCAAAGAGGTTGCCGAAATCATGAAGATGTCGGTTGGCGGTGTCGGTCATATCTTGATTGCAGAGAAAGGAACTGGTTACAAGACCAGAAAAGGTGGTATGACTAGGAGGCAAGCGGTTGCTTATAGTCAGCTACACGAGCAAATTAAAAGCCTTTCGGAAGAAGGATACTCGGCAAGAGAAATCGGTGAGGAGCTAGCGATAGCGAAATCGACCGTATATACACATTTAAAAAGAATTAGGATTGAAGAAGCGTTTGGCGAGGAAAATGGACGGCGATTACTTCAACCTTTACCAAAAAATCGTTGAAGAGCAACGAGAAATTATTGGGTTTTTGATTTCAGAATTGGAGGGAAAAGACTAATGACAACAGATGAGTTTATTTTTAATTGTAAATCAGCCATTTTCTTATCGGTTAAGAAGACATTTTTGGCAGAACCTCAAGACTTAAGTCTGGTTTGGTTAAGCAAAGATTTACAAAATCGTAAAGCCACATTCGCCAATACCGTAGAAAAAGAAGATGACCGTTATTGGGAAGTAACTTATAACGGCGACAAAGATGAATATTATGTAGATACCTACATCAAGTTTAGTAACACTTGTGTATCTGGGGAACAGGTTGATTTTTTGATGAAAATTTATAGGAGAAAAGAAGTGGATTGGATTAAGTTCAAAACCCGTCCGATAACGGAAGAAGAGAGAGAAGAACGGCCATGGGTAGATGAACAATACGGATTTGATTGCCCTGTGCCTGACCTTGGCCAAAAAGTTTTGGTTACTGATGGTCAGTGGGTAGGCGTTGACGAATGGGATGATTTTGCAGGCATTGTTGGGTTGCTTGATTTTAATGGCTATGCTAGTGATTATAACGATTTATGGTGGGCTCCGATACCAGACCTGCCTAAAACGGAGGGAAAGTGATGTTCAAAGGTGTAATGTCAATCATAATGTTTTTCGTGGTTATGATGGGAGATATGAGCCTCGATGATTTATTACTATGCATTCTAGTGATGTTGATTGGTATATGGGCTGAAATGGGGGAATAATAATGGACCATCAAATTTTAATTACAAGAAAAAATGGTAAAGAAACAAGTGTTGAAGTTATTGTTTCGAAGGAGGATTACAACGATATAGAACAAGGCATTTTGGACGAGTTAGTTTTAAAATCTCTTGGAGAAACGATTAAGGAAATTTTGGAAGGAAAGGCCAAAGAATATGATGCTCTCATAGAAGAAATTGTACCTTCGTATCTTTCAATTCTTTCATCGCATCTAACCGATGACTATATAAAAAGCGCTGGTGGACCGTTAGCTGCTGGATTGTTAGCTGCTTTGGGCGGGGTGATGCTAAAGTCGAGACCTAATCCTCAGAGCGTAAAGGCGGTTTTAGAAGAATTCTATAGTGATTATTTAAAAGATTGCAACAAGGAGGAAAAATAACCATGGTCAAGAAGAAAAAACGGAAGGTAAATGAGCAAAAATCCATAGGCCACCCTAAAGGCTTATTGGCATATAAAGACCCTGGCTTTAGAAAAAATCCGTTTGAGGTGAGATAGATGACGCTTGAAGAAGCTATGGGGATGGACATTAACGACCTTGACGAGAAGGTACGGTCTTATATGACGGTTCCTAAAAAATGGAACGAGTCCGAGTATCGAAACATCCCAGAAGGTAACATCTACAAGCTTGCCTGGGAAAAGAGAGTTAGAAATCGGCCCACAAGCAAAGCACTTATCGAAGATTACAAAGTAGGAGAGTCACCTAAAGCGGTAGCAAGGAGAGTGAAAATCCCAGTTAATCTGGTGTGCCTTTATCTGCAAAAAATGGAGGTGCTTAAAGCGACAGATAGATCCGTGGAGTTTAATTGTTGGGCGCTCAGCAAGAATTATCACATAAGTACAGTGGTTGATAAAACAGGAATCACTCCAAAATGCGTTAAGGAGTATGTGCGGAAAGTCGAACATGAGCTAGCGCCGTATAAAGGGATGACGATTAGGGAATTAAGTAATTATCTTGATGAAAGAGGGAAGAAAGCATGAGCAATGCAGATAGAGCAGAAGCAACGCTAGAAAATTATAAAGCATATCTAGTAAATAAGGGTGTCTCAATAATAGAGAATGGCGGGGATGCAGAAAAAATCATGAGATATAGTTTAGATAGTTTACAGGAAGAAATAATCAGAACAATCATAAGAGATTATCTTCAAGGAGGTGGAGTCCGTGGTTGAAGGAGATAAGGTTGAATACCAAGGAAACTATTATTGGGTTAAGGCTGTAATTAAAATTCCAAGCAGAGAGCCGCTATTGTTGCTCAAGGGAACTGGTGAGGACGCATGCATTGAAGTGCCAGCACCACAATGCAAGAAGGTGGAAGTGTGGTAAAACACGGGAAACTAAAGCAAGGAAGGCCATTCCGAATTAAAGGCGGGATGTTCACCCAGCCGCTAATCTGGTATTACGATCAACTACGCTAGCTAATTATTTCAATGGGTCGACTATGGTGCCAGGATCGAATGCGTTAATGATAGCTGATTATTGTGGAACAAGCGTGGATGAATTATTAGGAGCTTATATAGAGTAAAAAAAGCCACACGATTGCGCAGCTTCTGCCAAATATAGTCTCAGTTGCTGGCAAGTTAATTGCGTTAGGTATGAAGTTAGAAAGAAAAAGGCAGGAACAAGAAGATGAAAGAAATCAAAGTCGGACAAACCGTGCATAATGTCTTGCTTGTAGGTTTTGACAGAGTGGTGAAAAATGCGGTGGTCACGGGAGTATACATCAATACTTTTGCAGTTGTTAGCAAAGATGATTCTAGCATTTCGGGTATTGTCAAGAAAAAGACTGGGCGCAAGCGGAAAACGTATGAGGAGATAAACAAGGCGCTTTATTCTAGGCGTTTAGAAAGAGAAAGTACTAAGCGATTTTTTTAGGGAGGGAAAAGATCATTTCGCAGTATCTATTTATCGAGTTAAGGAGGTGAAGTAGATTGAGACGAATAAATGAAATATTAGCACAGCTATTTTTAGCACTCTTTTTTGTATCGCAATTTGCATTAGTAGTAACGCTTGTTCATGGTATTTGGACTTGGTGGAATTGGTCTGACTTTAAGTTGGTTTTTATCGAACCTATTGTAGGCGTAAGTAGTCTTTTGGCTTGGGCATTTGCAAAAGCAAGTTAGTGACTATATAAAAAAAGCCACGCAATTGCGCAGCTCCTGCCAAAAAATACCTAAAACCATTATAGCAAAAGGCGGGAGCGGAATGTTACTTTTTGATGAAGTTGATTTACAAAAAACTGCAATTAATGTGAATGATTTTTTCCAAGGTGATTATAATCGCTTGCAACGTATGGCGACTGTTAGCACGTTAAAAGAAACATCTTATGACGGAGTGGCATCATCAGGTAGCACTGATAACCCGCTTGAAGGTAGATATGTGAAACGTGCGTGGGCTACCCAAGTGATTGAGGCGGTGACTAACTCGATTGAAGCATGTGATGAAATGTCAAAAACAATTCTAAAGCTAAAGTACCAAAAGCATTTTCAGACATGGCAAATAGTCGAAAGAGTAAATTATAGCGGGGCGGGTTATGACAATCTAAGAATTAGAGCATGTAACCAATTCGCTGACGCTTTTGAGGTAGTGGCTGAGCCGTTGCTAGGAGAAAATAGTGACTTACATGTATACAAAAACATAAATGAAGATATTGAGAAAATGGGGAATTTACAATAAAAATTCCCTATTTTTTTAGAAAAAACTATTGATTATGTACGTTTAATAGTGTATTATAATATATGTAAGGAGGAGGTGATAAGGTGCAACCAAGAAAAAGAAAAGAGTCGAAAATCATTTCTTTCTTCGTAGTTCTTTACAAGATGTTAGAAGTCCTTGGAACTATCGGAGGAGCAGCCGGAGTGATTCACTGGGTCTGCGAAATGATTAAACGACTCATCAAATGATAATAAGCAGAAGAGGTCAGCACAACCTCTTCTGTTTAAGCATATCATAAACGGAGGGAAAAATGAAATACTTAGACAGGATATCTAGAATGATAAGAATGGTCACTGGAATTATGGTTGTTATAGGGATAATTCTATGGATTATATTAAAGGTGGTGGGAAAGTAATGGCAGAATTATCAGAGGCAAGAAAACGCGCAAACAAAAAGTGGGATGAAAAGAACAAGGAAAAGAAAAAGCTTTACACCTATCGGTCAACTGCTCGTTCTTTCGTAAAGAACCTAGCAAGTGAGCAAGATTTACTTGAGCTCCGTCAATTAATCGATGATACCTTGAAACAAAAAAGTAGAGATTGAGTGGAGATTCGGTAGAGATTGAGTAGAACTCGAGTAGGGCGATATAGTGGTATTATGGTAGTGTGATAAGTTCAAGAGATGTTGAGTATTAATCTTGAAATAATTTGATTTTAAAGTCAGTCGGAAACGGCTGGCTTTTTGTTTGCAGCGGAAGGTGGTGGGGCGATGATTAAAAAACTACTCCCGGGTGGTAAACGGGTAGACTACCGTGAAAAGCAAAGGCACCATAAAGAATTTAACCAGAGGCGGCAATTGAAACAAGGGGAGTACGTGTCTTTCTACAAGTCGGGAGACTGGAGAACAGTGCGTCAAGAGGTACTAGATAGAGATTATGGTCTTTGCCAAAGATGTGGAAAGCAAGGAAACATTGTTGATCACATTATTCCTAGTAAAGATGATTGGAAAGAACGATTGAATGCAGACAACTTGCAGACACTTTGCAAGCACTGTCACGATGTTAAGACTTATCGTGAGTGGTGCAAGCGTGAGAAAGGAGCGCATAGATACATGCGGATTAATATAGTGTGTGGTCTGCCAGATAGCGGAAAGGAAGTTTGGGTTAAGCAGAGATTATCTAAGCATGACCTAGTCTATGACTATGATGCATTGATGCATACAATAACTGGCTTGCCTTTGGGTGAGATTAACTATGATGCGCATGACTATATCATGTTGTGGTATGAACAGATGTTACGGAAGTTACGGACTGAACAGACATTCGATAACGTTTGGATTATCTTAACTGTTCCGAATGAGAATATCGATAACGTTCTAAGTCCTTATCACGATGTAATCAAACACTTTTTGGTTTTAAGTTCAAATTCGAATTCAAATCAATTCAAACCGAAACGAAAAGCAAATCAGAAATTGTTAAATCTTTTTGAAAAATCTGATTTCAGTAAATTTCAAAAAATTTATTTTGAACCTACCCCCCGAAAAATGAACGGGGGCTATATATAAAGGTTCTTTAGAACGGACATTCACTTTTCTTTTCGCAAAAGTGTAACAATTTTCATTTTTGGAGCCCGACAAATCAACATTTTAAGGAGGTGGTGCTAAATGGGGAGAAAATACAAAATTCTAGAGAGTTCTACTGGCGATTTAACTAGATTGCGTCAGGAAACTAAGCTAAAAGCACAAATGCTAGCCAAAGATGGTTTCAAAGAATTGAATGATGAACCACCCACATATCTGACTGGATATGCACGAGAAGAATACCTGCGAGTCATCCCAGAAATAAAGAAATTGCCTGTTCGTGATATGGACCTTGCGACTGTATGTCTCTATTGTACCTGGTATGCAGCTTATCGAGAAATTTTAGAATTAATCGAGAATGTTCCTGACCAAGAAGAACGGGTTGCATCGTACGCTTACCTTGATCGTGTGACCAAAAATATCAAAGGCTTAACTTCCGACCTTGGGTTAACTGTGGATAGTCGCATGCGTATCAATACGGGTATTTTGAATAGCGATAAGGAAGATAAGCCCAAGACAATGAAAGAGATGTTTGGCTGATGGATGAATACATCGAGAAAGTATTAACCGGCGAAATTCTAGCGTCAAAAAAGGTTATTTTAGCTTGCAAAAGGCATAAAAAAGACTTGGAAAGAGCTAAAACTGATGATTTTCCGTATTATTTCGACAAAGAACGTGCTGACAAAGCAATCATGTTTATGGAAATGTTACCTGACCCTAAAACGCTACAAACATTTCCACTGGCTGACTTCCAGAAATTTATTATCGGTTCTATCTATGGCTGGTACCGCAAGGACCATCCCGAATGGCGTAGATTCCGCAAGGCTATGATATCTGTGGCTAGAAAGAACGGGAAATCTTTGTTGATTTCAGGAGTTGGATTGTATGAGTTCTTATTTGGTAAAGACCCAGCTTACTCAAGACAAATTTTTTGTACTGCTAACGACAAAAAACAAGCCTCTATTGTGTTTGAAATGATTGCTAAGCGACTGACTGCATTAAGAAGCCGGGATGACTGGGTTAAACGTGCTACTAAGCGTGTGCGTGAAGAAATTCGTAACCTAGATGACTATAGTTATGTTCGCCCCCTCTCTCGCGATACTGGGACGGTCGATGGGTTTGAACCTTATGTAGCCATCCTCGATGAATACGCAGCGTCTAAGACTATTGAAATGATGGAGTTACTTGAATCTGGTCAAGGGCAACTTGATAATTCGCTTACGATGATTATTTCCACAGCAGGTTTTGACCTTAATGCGCCAATGCACACAATCGAGTATCCTTACGCAAGGAAAATCTTAGAAGGTGAGATTGAAGATGAGACTTACTTCGCTTATATTGCTGAGCAAGACAATATCGAAGAAATCGATGATGAGTCAACCTGGATAAAGTCTAACCCTATCCTAAGTGTGGAAAGCCAATACGAACGTGTGATGAACTATCTTCGTAAACGCAAGAAAGAGTCGCAAGAAAAAGGAACTTACAATTCCGTACTGATTAAGAACTTCAATATGTGGCGCCAAGCTGAAGAAGATTCCTACATGGATATTGAAACCTGGGATGATGCTGAAGTTCCTAGAGCGGATATTCAAGGTAAGAAGGTCTGGTTTGGGGTCGATGTTGGTCGAACTTCTGACCTGTTTGCTATTTCTTGGCTGATTCCTTTTGAAGGGTATTGGTATGCAGATAGCTTTGCTTTTGTCGGCACTAAGTATGGTTTAGACGCTAAAATTAAGGCTGACAGGCTTGATTACAGACACCTTGAAGAAATAGGCCAGTGTGAAATTACCACGCTAGAATCGGGCGTTATCGATACTGAGCGGGTGTACGATTGGCTACATGAGTTTGTATCGGTGAATGACTTAGATGTGCAAGCGATTTGTTTTGACCCTGCGCAATATGGCCCGCTACTAACCTTAATTGAAAAGAACCATCCAGAGTGGGAGCAAATTCAAATTAGACAAGGAACGCTCACTCTCTCAATGCCAACCAAACAGTTTAGAGATGATGTGATAGAAAAACGGGTGGTCCATGCTCCAAATGAAATTTTAAGTGGGGCGGTAAACAACGCAGTACTCAAGACTGATAATAATGGCGCTCGTATTGACAAAAATAAGTATGCTAATAAGATTGATGCGTTAGATGCCTTGCTAGATGCTTATGCGGTTTGTTTCACCACAGATATTGATAATTATTTAACCGACGACGATATACTGAATGGAGATTTCGGATTCTAATGTTTTTTAAATGGCTAAAATTAAATGAGACCGTACTACTATTCTTAGTCGGTCTGTTATTGCTGCTGATTGTAGCTTTCGTGAAAGATATACTTCTAGGACTTGCATTAACTGGCGGGTCTTTTATTTTACTCTCTCTCATCTCTCTCTTAAGCGAAAGGAGGTGATTAAATGTCTTTATTTCGTAGTGTGGAAACACGGGACTGGGCGACTGACTTGCTAGAAGATAATATTCTCCCAAGCGTTACTAATTCGGCCTATGTCGGTATTTCGGCGCTCAAGAACTCCGATGTGTTAACGGCAGTAGGAATCATTGGCTCTATGGTTGGTCGTTACCGCTTGATTATGGTTGACGATAAAACGGATGATACTATCCACGATGATAACGTGGAGTATTTAGTTAATAAAAAGCCTAATTCTAAGATGGACTCGTATTCTTGGCGGTTTGCGATGTCAGTTAATGCCTTGTTAACTGGGGATGGTATTTCTCGTATCGTCAGAGATCCACGGACTAACAAGCCGTCGCTTATTCAATATTTCAAACCGTCAGATACTTATATTGATGATAGTAACCTCAACGATATCAAATACATTTTTTACACTAATGACGGCAAAGAGATTGTGGAAAAGCCTGATAACGTTTTACATTTCAAATTTTTTAGCGATGATGGCATTCATGGACGGTCACCGCTCTTATCTTTGAGAAATGAAATTACGTTGCAAGAAAATGGTGTGGATACGCTCATGAAGTTTTTTAAAGGCGGACTTAAAGGTGCGGTGCTGAAAGCTACTGGTAAGTTGTCCAAGGAAGCCCGCAGAAAAATGCGTGAAGAATTCGAGTATGCACAGCGAGGCTCGGTGGCTGGCAGTCCAATTATTGTGGATAGCACCATGGATTACCAAAATCTGGAAGTCGACACTAACATCCTTAGTCTGATTAACAGTAATGACTACACCACTAACCAGATTGCCAAGGCAATGCATATTCCTGCATACAAGCTTGGTGTGAATAGTCCTAACCAATCAATCAAGCAATTGCAATCTGATTTTATTAATTCAGATTTACCTTACTACTTTAAGCCTATCCTAGCAGAAATGGAATCTAAGTTATTGAGCGACAGACAACGTTCTAAAATGCACTTAGAGTTCGATACGCGCAAAGAAACAGGACTATCAATGGAAGAAGCCGTATCAGCTGTTAATGCTGGCCTACTGACTCCTAATGAGGCCTTAGAGGCTAGTGGGAGAGCAAAATCTAAAGAACCTAACATGGACCGTTACCAATCAACATTGAACACGGTCTTTTTAGATTCTAAAGAAGAATATCAACTGAAAGGAGGTGGGATGAATGGATATGGAAACAAGACAAATCCAAACCAAGATTAATTTACGGTCGGTTGGAGAGGAAGAAGAATCTAATGTTATTGAAGGCTACGCTTTAATGTTCAACCGTCAGTCAGAAGTTTTAGGAGGCTGGGTTAACTTTCGGGAGACCATTGATGAGCACGCATTAGATAATGCCGACATGTCAAACGTCGTCGCTACTTTCAATCACGACCAAAACCAAGTCCTAGGACGTTCAGGAGTAAACATGGAACTCTCTGTAGATAATATTGGTCTTAAATTCAAAGTTACACCGACAGATACCAGCTACGCTCGTGACCTTATGGAAAATATTCGTCAAGGGGTTATCAATCAGTGCTCTTTTGCATTTACAATTTCTCAAGATGAAAACTCAGAAGAATGGACGGAATCGGAAGAAGACGGTGTCGACTATAATCGTGTAATTCGTAATATTGACCACTTATATGATGTGTCGGTTGTAACTACACCGGCTTACCCTGATACTGTGGCTAATGTTGGTGAACGGTCAAAGAAACTTATTCCGAAGAAAATTGATGAAGAAAAGCGTCAACAAATGCTTTTTGAAGTAAATAAAGAGATTTTAATGGAGGATATCTAAATGAATTTAGAAGAAAAATTAAAGACAGTCCGAGCTAAATTAAATGAATTACGTTCTAACCAAATTGCTAAGCGTGCAGAATTACGTTCTGCGTTAGAAAACGCTGAAACTAACGAAGATTTAGAAGCTACTAAGGCTATGCGTTCAGCAATCGAAGATATTACAAATGAAATTAAAGAAAACGAAGATTTAGCCCGGTCATACGAGGAAGCCTTGAAAGGTAACCCAGAACCAGCTAAGCGAAAGAAAGGTGGCGAGAAGATGAACTTGCGCTCTATGTTTAACGAATATCTACACACACGGGATGCTGCATCTGCTGGCTTCAAGTCCACAGACGGTAAGGTAACCATTCCTGAAGCAGTTATCTACAATCCCGAAGACGAAGTTAAAACAGTAACGGATTTGACTAAGTACGTTCGTGTTGTACAAGTTACAACCGCGTCAGGTAGTTACCCAGTATTAGCAAAAGCTACCGCTAAGATGAATACTGTGGCAGAATTGGAAGCTAATCCAGACTTAGCAAAGCCAAAATTTCAACAAGTTAAGTGGGAAGTTGCAACTCGCCGTGGTGCTATTCCATTGTCACAAGAGGCTATTGATGATTCGGCAATCGATTTAGTGGGTTTGGTCGCTCGTGATTCAAAACAACAAAAAGTAAACACTACTAACGCTGATATTTCGACTGTTATTAAAGGTTTCACTGCAAAGGAAACCGCTACTTTAGATGATTTAAAGAAAGTCTTGAACGTAGACTTAGATCCAGCCTACAATCGAATGATTGTGGCCAGTCAATCATTCTATAACTGGTTAGACACTCTCAAAGATAAAAATGGTCAATACTTATTGCACCCAGCTGTTGCTGAAGGCTCTCCAGCTATGATTTTAGGTGTGCCAGTCGTTATTGTAGAAGATACATTGTTAGGACAAGCGGGCGAAGCTCACGGCTTTGTCGGTGACTTAGAACGTGCTGTGTTATTTGCTAACCGTGCTGATTTGACGTTCCGTTGGGTCGAAAACGAAATCTACGGTCAATACTTATCTGTTGCCACACGTTACGATGTTAAGGCGACTGACCAAAATGCTGGTTACTTTGTGACAGTATCTGAACCGGGAAAATAGCACAGCCCGTATCAGTAGCGGGCGTTAAGCCTACCTCTGCTAACACGGTAGCTGAAATCAAGTCCTACCTAGACGACAAAGGCATAAGTTACACAAGTTCGATGTCCAAGTCGCAACTTCTAGAATTGGTAGGTGATTAGCCATGCTGCTAACAGAGGAACGTTTCTCCACACTTAAGAATTACTGCAAGATTGACCAAGACTTTGACGATGATGTGTTGAAGGAACTGGTTAATGCCTCTGCAATGGAACTTGCTAGAGCAATAAAATTTGATAGTCAACCAAGCGACTATATCGACGATAGTCGTTTTTTTATTGCACTCATGAAAATGGTCAAGGAAGATTATTACTTGCGTGGCTTATCTGCAGATAATTATCGACCAGAACTATCGAATAATATCGTTTCTATTATCAATCAGCTAAGGAGTGAGTTAGATGCGGACGAATAACATGACCGAACGGATTACGTTTGTGGCAAAAACAACTGGTATTAACGAAGATTTTGAACCTTTCGAAAAAACCGAAGAGTTGTTTTCCTGTTGGGCTGAAGTTTCTAAGCTTACTGTTCGTGAAATGCTCAATAAAAAAGAGCAAGTTGGCTATCGAAAAAACACTCCGCTATTTCTGATTGCCTACAAGCAAAAAATGGAAATTCAACCAGATTGGCAGATTGTGTGGAGAGGCAAAACTTACGAAATTACAGGATTAGATCCTGACTATCAAAAGAAAGACTTGACTAAGATTCAAGCGAGGGAGGTGTCTTAAATGTCAGTTACAGGAGAATTTGAACTACTTGCCAATGTGGATAAGCTCACTAAAGGTTACGACCGAAAAGCTAGACAAGCGGTTAAGTCGGGCGCTGAAAAGTTTAAGACAGTCTTGCAAAATAACACCCCGGTCAGTTCTGAAGATCACTCAGGAAAAGGACCATTGCGCGACCATGTTACCTTAGGTAAATTTTCGGGTGTTGGTGGCGACTACACGCAAGAAGTTGGTTACGATTCAAGCAAAGGTTATATCGCTCACTTCCCTAATTCTGGTACTTCTAAGCAACGGCCTCAACATTTTATAGAAAAGTCGCAATCAGAATCTAAAGGACAGGTTTTGGCAGAATTTGTAAAGGAGTTGAAAGTTGAATGACGCTACCAAATACTAAAGTGGCTAAAATTCTATCGGAAGACTCCGAGTTGATGGATATGCTTAATGCTATCCGTGCTAAAAAATTGACATACAACCCAGTATTTACTAGTACCCCTAAAGATGATTTTAACAATGCTCCGTGGATAAGGATTACTAATATTCCGTACGACGCGGCTATTTATGCCGATGATAAGCGTGCGATTGAATTTCATCGAGTGCAAGTTGATTTTTGGGTAGAAAAGAAAGATAAATCAAAGGTTTCAGAAATCATTGACCGTATTTATGACGTTTTAGAAGAACATGAATATGAACGATACTATTTAAGCATTCATGACGATGCAGATGACAATAATTTAGTCATGGTTACTGGGAACTTTGAAGGTTATAGAGAAAGGAACTAAAAATTATGGCAGACAATAAAAAAGTTGCAAAATTTGGTGCTTCGAAATTTGAATACGGTGTTGTTGATGATGAGAAAAACACTGTCGCAGAAACACGCCAAATCTCTGGTTTATCCGAAGTAAAAGTGGAATTGACAAACGAATTAAAAACCTTAGCAGCCGACGACTCACCTTACTTGGTATTGAGCGGTGGTATTACAGAAGCTAAGGAAACAATTAACCTCTACGATACAGATACTAAGATGAAACAAGATTTATTTGGCATCAAGGTTGTTAAGGGTGTGGAAATTTACGAAAAAGATTTAACTCCTAATTACGTTGCTACTTTGTTCCGGACTAAGATGTCTAATGGCAAGTATGTGTGGGTAGGGATGCTCAAGGGAATGTTCTCATTACCTGCGCTTAACACTAAGGCGCAAGATGGTGCACCAGACCCTGAAGCGGACGAAATCGAAGGTTCTTTCGTACCACGTGGCGACCAAGAATTAATTTTATTAATTGGTCGCGAAGATAACGAAGGCTTTGATTTTGAAACCTTCCACAAAGCGGTATTTCCTAAAAATGACCAAGATTTAGAAGCTTTCAAGGAAGTTTCATCAGTTCCTGGAGCATAGATAACGCATAACAGACAGAGACGAGAAATGTGAGACGAATAGAAACGAAAGGATTTTAATATGGCATACGAAATTAAGTTACTGATTGATGGTGAAAAGAAAACATACGTGCGTAATGAACCGCCTATGCTAATCGACATGACCAATGCAATGAAGTATCAAGCGCATCAAATCAAGATGTATAACAAAAAGGACGGTCTGACTGACAAGGATCTTGACCAACAACAAAAAGATTTTGCGATGATTGCTTCAAGTTTTTGGCACAAGCAATTTTCAGAAAAGGCATTCATTGCTGGTGCAGACCAAGAATCTATGGACGTTTTATATAAAGTAATCGGTGACTCGCTCGGAACTTCCGATGATGAGGAACAAAGCGCTGACAAAAGTGACGACGGAAAGGCAGATAGAGAAAGCGCTAGAACAAATTGATGAGTTTTATAAAGCACGTATGAAGGACGGCTATAAGCTTCAAGAAATTAACCAATTTACACTTGATGAACTGGAGCAATTAGCCTCAATCTTTGAGGAAAAGACACAATACTTTGATGAGGTCTTTCCTTGGTTAGTTTAAAAGAAAGGAGGATAAAAGAAAATGGGAGCATCTTTAGGACACTTAGCCGCTACGGTTGAATTAAATATCAACCCGTTTAAGTCTAACGCGTCTGCATTGAAAGCTCAGATTAGAGCGACAACTTCTGCATTGAAAGCACAAGATACTGCGTTACGTGGAAACAAGAATAATTTGAATGCTATGCGGGCTAGCTATGCGACTATGCAGAGCCAAATGCGGAATTATGAAGCCTTGCTTAAAAAACAAATGGCTACATATAACCAGTTAAAAGGTAAAACTGCAGAAACCGCAAGCGAACAACAAAAGTTATCTACGCGACAAGCGAATGCGGCTAATCAGGTCAATAAAACTTCCGCAGCAATGGAAGCTTTGCGCAATCGAATGTCCTCTTTATCTGGACAGATTGCTGTTCAATCGTCACGCTGGACACAATTAGGGTCAAAGCTTACCTCAATTGGTGAAAAAATTCAGTCCGTATCATCAAAAATTCAAGGATTCGGGCAAAGTATGACGACTCACATCACCGCACCAATTGCAGCCGGCATTGGATATGGTGCTAAAAAGCTTATTGAATTCGATGGCACGATGAATAATACAAAAAACTTAATTCGTCAAGGTGGTGAAAGCGTCCAAGAAACGATGTCAGGAATTAATCGGATGACTTCCGATGCCGAAAAATATTCCAATAAATACGGCATATCACAAACCAAAATTGCTCAAGGTTACCAAGACTTGGTAAAACGTGGTTACACATCAAAACAAGCAATTGGAGCGATGAATGCTGAACTTCAAGCGTCTGTGGCCACAGGTGATGACTTTTCAGAAGTCACCTCAGTTGCTTCGCAAACACTTGAAGCTTTCGGGATGAAATCTAACTCAGTTGCTGGGATGACTCGAAACACAAAGGCTGTGGTCAACTCACTGGCTTATGCAGCTGATGCAACTTCTACTGGTTTTCAAGATTTAGGTGTGGCCATGTCTTATGTTGGCTCAACTGCTCACTCTGCTGGGTTTAGTCTCGCAGAAACTTCAAGTGCGATTGGTATTTTATCTAATAATGGTTTAGAAGCAGATAAAGCTGGTACTGGTTTGAGAAAAGTTATTAATTCTCTCATTTCACCAACAACTGGCGCTAAAAATGCGCTTCAAAAATTGGGCTTATCAACCAAGGATTTCATCGACAAATCAGGTAAGATGAAATCTATGACTGAAATTTTTGGAACTTTGAACAAGCATATGAAAGGCTTGACACAATCCCAAAAGAACGACATTTTCCACAGTATTTTTGGAACCACTGGTCAGCAAGCTGCTTTAATTTTGGCACAGAATAGTGAAGAATTAGGAAAATTAACCAAAAAAGTTCAAGAAGCTGCAGGCAAAGACTACGTTGGTAAATTATCCGAAAGCAATCTTAAATCTGCACAAAACCAAATACGTATCTTCAAAGAAAGCCTTACTAATATGATGATGCAAGTAGCACGGGTGATCTTGCCAATTATCACGCCAATAATTCAAAAAATTAGTGAGTTAGCACAGAAATTTGGAGAGCTTAGTCCTGGAATGCAAAAGTTAATCACTTACGCAGCTTTAGGAGTTGCCGCACTTGGCCCGCTCATTTCTGTAATTGGAAGTGTGGGAACCGCTGTCGGTGGCCTGCTTAAAGCTGGTGGGAGTTTAGCTACATGGCTAGGAAAAATTGCGGGCAAACGTGCAGCAGCTACTACAATCGCAGAAATTGGAACTTCTGCAGCGGGTTCTGTTGGTGGCTTGACTTCCATGACTGGTGCAACAACTGGTGCGACTGCCGCTTTAGGTGGTCTAGGCCCAATGCTTGCTACTGTAGGTGTCGCTATTGTAGCAGGGATTGCTTACTACGAATTGTTTGGTAAGAAGATTGCTCAGAATAATGCTGAGATTGGGCAATGGGGAACTAAGGTTGGCTCAGAAACCAACAAGGCTTTGAGTAGTTTCAAGCAAACAACAACGGGAATTAATCAAGCGCTGACTGACATGACAACCGCCGGTGAAACCTCAACCAAACAATTAGCTGACTCTTTCGATAAGCAATTTGCTCAAATTGAAAAGCAAGCTAAAGATCATGTGGAAAAAGTTAAAGCCTCTGTTAAAGATATGCCAAAAGAAGTTCAAAACGCAGCTGCAGAAACTGCTACTAAAGAACAACAAACGATGAATAAGTCGCTAGATAATCTCAAGAACTATAAACAGCAATATCAAGCGATTTTAAAAGGTCATCATGGTACTGTTAGAGACCTAGACGCCAATCAACGCGTTGCTTTACTTAATATCGAACAAGGCATGCAAAATGAAATGCTTAATGTTTTGAGAATTAGTGGTAGCAAACGCAAAACAATTTTAGCTGCATTGAATGCTGATTACAAAAATATGAATCAACAACAGCGACAAGATACTTTGACCACACTCAAACAATCAGAAGCTGACACGATTAAATCTTATGCAAAACGTTCCAAAGAACTTAAAAAGATGCATGAAGAAGGTAAATTAACAACTGCTGAATATAATGCGTCTATGAAAGCTTTACGACAAGCTGACCAAAAAACAATTAATCAGATTGCTGATGCTTACTACAAATGTGCTAAAGCAAGTGGAATGTCAGCTCAGCAAATCAAAGACTCCATGCGTGAAGCAGGACTATCTTATGACCAAGCCAAAGCAAGAGCAGATGAAATGGCTAAGGTTACATCTAACTCTAGTGCGATTATGGTTGCTAAGACTAACGACATGTCTAACTCTGTTAAGAAAGCTGCGGATATGTGGAATGGTTTAGTTTTTGACCCTAAGACAGGAAAAATTAAAACGAATGCGATTGACGAAGTAGAAAAAGCCGTTCAGTCCAAAAATAAATGGAATCAAATCCAATTGCTTGAAAAGGAAGGAAAGTTAAGCTCAAACGCTAAAGAAATGGTGGCTGATGCTCTGCTCTCCACAGGAAAGTGGAACAGTTTAAGCCTCAAGGAGCAAAAAGCCTGGATTAAAAGCAATGTCGGTAAAACCATGGTTGAGGCGATGGAAAAAACTGGTCAGTGGAACAGTTTAAGTTTGCAAGCTAAAGAAGCTATCGTTAATGCCAAAGGCTTACCACAATTAGCAGACGCAGTGGCTAAATACAAACTGTGGAATGGTTTGCCTACTACTGTTAAACAATTGTTAGCCAACGATGCTAATGCTAGTGCGATTTTGAAACAAGCTGGAATTAACATCGACGAGTACAATCGAAAACATCCAGAACATAAAAGTTTGACAGGAGATTCCAATAGCGTTGACCAAGCAAGTCAAAAAGGGAAAAATTCTATTTTTGGTTTTAACTCAACAAATCCACTCCACAAACCAATGACTGGTGACTCTAATTCTGTTGACAATGCTAGTCGTAGAGGTCGGAGTTCAATTGGCGCTTTCAACGGAACTAATCCAAAGCACAAACCGTTTACTGGTAATTCAAGTTCTGTTGATAGTGCAAGTGGACGTGGTCGAAGTTCGATTGGTAGTTTTAATGGGACTAATCCTAATCATAAGAACTTCCGAGGTACGGATTATACTTCGGGTGCCGCAAGACGAGCTATAAGTGCTATTAGTAGTTTTAACGCTATGCGAACGTGGACTAAGACTTTAACAACTGTTTACCAAACAATTCATGAAGTTATCACTCGTCGTAAGGGTCGTGCTAAGGGGACGAATTACCATGAAGGTGGGCCAATGCTGGTTAACGACCAACCAGGGCCAGTCTTTCGTGAAGCAGTTCAATTCCCTGGTCAGCCAGCTTTCATTCCGTTTGGACGTAACGTTCCAATCGACAATGCGCCACGAGGGACCAAAGTTATTAAAGCCTCAGAAACCGCAAAGTTATTTGGTAACTTGCCACAGTATGCCAATGGGACAGCGCATGCGGTTGATGTAGCTAAAGGTTTATCAAAATCAGTCAAAGCCACTCCAGTTAGTTTGGAAGCGACGAATGTTATCGATAATAGCGGTGTGGAAAGCAATCAACAAACTTTAATTAACTTGGTCGGTGCTATCTTAAGCGAATTGTCTAAGCCGGGTAACGACAATCAACGTGAAGCCTTGCGCACGGTTATGCAAGGTATGGACCAATTGACAAATCAAAGAGTTAGGGGGAGATTATCATAGGCTACGCAAGTTTTACAATTAACGGCAAGAAGTCAACCGACTACCACGCCTATATTGAAGCCAATTACACAGTGACATCTTCCGTTCCTGATATAACCGATTTGAATATTCCTGGGCGCGACGGGACGTTAACTATCAGTAATAACCGTCGTAGTTCCTTTGAACGTGAATTTCCTATCGTTTTCATCGGTAAAAATTCAGAAATCAGGAAGGGCATCGAAAGTATGCACGCTGACTTGCTCGCTACAAACGGTAAGTATTTCGATATTAAACTTAGTCAGGATCCTGGATATATTTATCGAGGACAATTTTTAGATAGTTTTTCCGTTGACTACAATGTCGGAGAGGCGAGTTCTAAGGTCAAGTTGAGATTTATGCCATATAAGTATCTTGAACAAGGACTTTCAGAGCGTGCAGTTGCTAGTGGGTCTACGTTGGTCAACTTAGGTAACATTTCGGCCAGTCCTAGAATTACTTTGACTGGTTCGGGAGATGTGACGATTAATGGCTTGAGTTTAAAAGGTGTGGATAAAGGTATAGTGCTAGACACAGAGGCACAAACCTGCACGAATTTAAACGGAACCGAAACTGTATTTAGAAAAATGCACGGTGATTTTCTGAAATTACAACCAGGAAGTAACAAAATCACCTGGAATAATAGTAATTTCACAGTAAAAATAACTCCTAGATGGGTGGTGAGAATTTGAGTTATCCAATCTTATATAGTGCTGATGAAACGGATTTCTTCGGCAACGGGTTAGGAACTTTGCCTGACGCTTTATCAGTCTTAGTTACCGAAGAGCGCAACGGAGAGTTCACACTCTCTATGACCTATCCACAAGAAGGAAAACGGGCAGATTTATTGACGAATAACCGTATTATTAAGGTTGACGCTGGTCACAAGCTGAAAGACCAACGTTTTGTTATTAAAACTGTTACCCCTAAAATGTCAGATGATGGGTATATTGATTTAACGGTTTATGCCGAACATATTTCATATATCACTGCAGATTTAGCGGTGACTCCTTCTATAGTGCTTAGCGGTAATGCAGAAAGTGCCTTGCAGCAATGGAAAGGTGCTCTACTTGGTGGGAATCCAGATATCGTAGTTGACTCAGATATTGAGACCAAGAACGAAACATCTTTAGACATTACCAAAGCCACAAATGCTCGGCAAGTTCTTGGTGGGGTAGCAGGTTCCATCCTGGATGTTTGGGGTGGAGAATACCGTTTCGATAATCTTCATATCAGTTTGCGCAAGCAACGTGGAACCACGGCTAATACTCTGTTAAGCTACGGTCGGAACTTGCTGACCTTTGAGCAAGAACAGGACATCAGTCAAACATACACTTCAATCTATCCTTATGCAGCGGTTAGTTATGCTAGTGGCTCTGACCACCAAATGGTTACGGTCGATGGCTACATTGTTGATAGTGAGTATCTGAAAAAATATCCTAACCGTAAGATTTTGCCGGTTGATTTCGGAAGCGAGTTCAGCGACTACCGCATAGGTAGCAAACCAAGTGATGCAAGTAGCGATGACAAAACTATCTACACTAGCGAAACTGAGATCAAGAAGTTACTCAAGAACCAAGCGCAAAGCTATGTAGTGAATAACCGAATTGGCATACCTAAGGTTTCCACAAAGATTAGCTTTGCTGATTTGTCAAAAACAGAGGAGTATAAAAACGTTGCGCCACTAGAATACGTTGACCTTTGCGACATTGTGCCTGTGCGCTTTGAAAAGCTTGGCATTGATAGTGAAATCAAAGTCACTCGTATTGTGTGGAATGTTTTGCTTGACGCTTATGACTCCATTGAACTTGGTGACTTAAGCACAACACTCGGCGAATCAATTTCAGCAGTGGCTAGTGAAACTAAGGAAGTTAAGAATAATTTAGCCCAAACTCGTATCCTTGCCCAAACTGCTGCAGACGGTAATCATACTGTTTTCAGAACAGATGGTGGAACAACAGAACCAACAGCTAAAAAAGTTGGTGATTTATGGTTTAAGACTGACGGCAACGATGTCTATATGTTGACCTGGAATGGTACCAACTGGGAAGAAATCACTAATACAAAAGATGTGTATAGGGTTAGTCGGGAAGTTGCAAGCCTAACCGCCAACGTTCCAACGAAGTCTGAACTATCCGAAACTTTCAGACAGTCCGAAAGTTTAGCAAATAGTAAATTTGATTCAGTCAAACAGTCAGCTAGCTTAGCAACTAGCGAGGCTTACTCACAAGCTCAATCAGTAATCGATAGTCAATCAACTAAATTTGACAAGGTGTGGGGTTCACTTTCTGCGAAGAACAGTGAATTTTGGTCCAGTTTAGAAAAAGCCGATTCACTCACGCTTGACGGGTTGAAAACAACACAAGTAGATTTAGAACAAATTAAACGCGATGTGGATAGTCAGAGCAAAGCAACTAGTGAAACTATTAGCCAAGCAATCTCAGGGATGGTTTCCACCAGTGCACAAGCTGATAAGCTCAGTCGCTCTTTATCGCTTGCTACTAGCGAAATTAACAGTGCCTGGCAATCTAATAGTACTAGCCTTAGTAATCTGGCTAAAGGTTTGGATAGCCTTTCCACAGGTGTTAAGAGTACAACTGATAGTTTGACAGCCACTTATAACGACCAAAAAGGTAAAGTGGCAACTTTAACCACTGATGTTACTGGTTTAAAAGGTGCGGTCAAGGATAATGAAGATAATATCAATTCTTTATCTTTAGGCGCTAAAGGTATGAGTGCTTCTATTAGCAATGCTCAAGGTGCTATCAATAACTTACAAGCAGACGCTGATGGGTTAAAACAAGAAGTTACCAAGAAAGTTGATAACACGACTTACCAGACTGGAATCAGCAATTTAAATGGCAAGATTGACTTGAAAGCTGCTAAATCTTATGTTGATAGTGAATTGTCTAAGAAAGCTAATAGCGCTGAATTATCTGTTACTAATGAAAAAATTGAGGCTCAAGCCTCACGTATAAGTTCGTTAACGACAGATGTAGAAGGGAAAATTACCGACCTACAAAACAAGACCACCCCACAACAATTAATTAAGACGGTTACAGATAGTGGGCAAGCCAACCACGTGGTAACCGCTGATAGTGTAAATCAGTCAATTAGTGGTGTGAGAACGGAAATTACTAAAGCCAAAGATGAGTTGACTGGCAAATTAACTACGGTTGAAACCAAGGTACAACAAAATACCAATGAAACAAAGTCAACCAAAGATAAGACAGAACGGTTGATTAGTTCATTAGGTGCTGATAGTAATGGTAACTTTAACTGGGCTAACAACTCCAAAATTGATACTGCCTTAGGTAGTTACCAAACCATCAAGAAGATTGATGGAAAGATAGACGGATTGCAAGTTGGTGGACGGAATTTACTGAAAGGGACGGCAGATATTACTGGCGATGTTGCTAGTTATGAAGGAAGTATTAATAGAAAAATCTTCAATGGCAATGATGGTGTTTCCACAAATCAAGCGTGGCAAGGTATTCTTATTAACATGAAAAACGCTTTAGGTAGAGCGGATATTAAGAGTGGCGATACTATTACACTATCGGTTTACGTAAAAGCTGACAAAACAATTAATACTGGTACTTTAGATATCTATCGTGCATTTGGAACCGTTGATGAGGCTAAAACTTCTGCGAATACAGGAGCAACTGTTTATGCAATCAATATGAGTTCTAAGCCTATTACTACTCAATGGCAACAATATTCATGGGTTTTTAAGGTACAAGAGTCCACATTGTATCGGATGAACACACGTGTAGAATATAACTCCACACCTAACACCAATATTTACTATGCTGGATTAAAGTTAGAAAAAGGTAACAAGCCGAGTGATTGGTCACCAGCACCCGAAGATGTGGAAGGGAAAATTAATGGTGTACAGAGCAATCTTACCAGCTACAAAGCCGAAGTAAGCAATACTTATGCTAAGGCAAGCTCTGTTTATACTAAGTCTGATGCAAATAGTCTTATTCAAAGCAGAATTGACCAGACTGCTGGGGAAATTAAGCAAGAGGTTAGTGCAACCCTAGTAGGCGCTGGAAGAAATTTAGCCGAAGGCACAAGTTCTACATGGCAAGGTATGGGGTATACTCCAAAAGGAAATACTAACGAAGTTGTAACTTTAGTTCCTAGAATTAATTTGTATAACTTAAAAGTTGGCGACACTCTAACTGTATATATGCAATATCAATATGGTAGTGCGAAATTAGTAAGTAACACAGCTCAAACTTTTGTCCCGTTCAGATTAGTGGGTAACAAAACACGATATGACAAAGCCCTTTATGGCGCACCATCAGATAAAGTTGTTGCCACCAACAATACTACATGGCGAGAAGTAACTTTACAGATTAAAGTTGATTCGGAGATGTTGAGTAATGATTATTATAGTGCTAATGCTAGATGGGACGGAGTTTCTGGTGGCTGGTGGCAATGGACTAAATTTAAGGTGGAACGTGGCACAAATAGAAGTGATTGGTCACCAGCACCCGAAGATGTGGCTTACAAGAGTCAAATGTTGCAAAAGCCCGATGGTTGGAGCGCGGTTCTGTCTGATAACTACGGACGAATTTTAAGCGGTTTGGCTTTAGATAACAGTGATGTGCGTTTCAAAGGTAACCACATTCACTTAGACGGTCAGACAATTATCGATAATTCAATAATCAAGTCGGCCATGATTGATAGTATTGACGCAACTAAGATTAAGGCAGGTTCGATTGACGGACAACGACTAAGAGGTACTGTGATTGACGGTAATGTTGCCAATATCAAGAACTTGCATGCCACTAATCTTTTTGCTGACGGCTTAATTGATGGTAAATTTCTCCACATCACAGGCGCTAGCCAGCTAGATAGCGCAATTATTAAAAACGTTCATATTGCTGATGGGGCTATCACGAATGCAAAAATAGGTAATCTGAGTGTGGACACCGCTAAGATTAAAGACGGAGCTATTACATCGGCTAAGATAGGAAGCATTGATGCCGGCAAGATTACCGCCGGGACTTTGAACGCTGCGAATGTAAGGATCATTAATTTAGATGCAAATAACATCACGACTGGTACATTGAAAGGGCCTAACTTATCACTGAACCTCATGACGGGTGCGGTTGATTTCAGACACGGACACATCCAATCAACGAGTGGGAATTTCCACATTGATATTGATAATGGCACCATTGAGGCATTTAATGGTATTGGTGATGGGGTTGGTATTCATAATGGTGTGTTTGAACTGACAAGCAAAAACTTGTTTGATAACAACCAAAAACCATATTTCAAAATTGACAATTACATCACTTCTACTACAGGCGCTGGAAGTTATCATGGTGCAAGTCTGCAAGGACGTGATGCACTGGAAATTTATGTGGGCGATACTGAACCATCAGACCTAATAACTGCAAGTGGTTATGGAATTTTAATAGATAAAACCTTTGGTACACGAATTATTGGTGGAAATACTGGAGTCACTCTAACAGCTGGAACTGCCTATGGGGACGTAGTTAAATCCTCACCACAAATAGCTATTGGTGCTGGACAGCGTGGTCTAACAGGTGGTAGTGAAATTCACATTAACGCTAGTTATACCCGTATAACGAGTGCAACTAATAGAACAACATCTTCTAGTCCCAACCTTTATGTTGGTTCAGACGGAACTTTACTAAGGTCAACTTCGGCTTCTAAATATAAAACAGCCATTGTAGACGCTCATGGCATGGAAAATTACGGTGAGAAATTAATTAATATTTCACCTAAGTTGTGGGTAGATAAGGCTGAAAAAGCAAGGTTTAAAGAAGGCAGAAATGATGGTTATGCCTTGCACTATGGATTAATTGCTGATGAATTAGACAAAGAAGGGCTATCCAAGTTAGTTAGATATGATAGCCAAGGTGAGATTGAGGGTATCGAATATGACAAAATTGCCGTTGCCTTGCTCCCACTATTGAAGAAACAACAAAATCAAATTGCAGAATTGCAAGAACAAATTGAAGAATTGAAAGGAAGATGATAAAAAATATGGAACAAGAAATTATCCAAGAACTGACTATGAAGTTAGCCCAATCACAGCTTAATGAGACCATTTTAAGCGTTAAGCTTAAGCATTTGGAAGAAGATTTAGCCAAAGCACAAAACACTAATAAAGAAAAGGAAGGTACTAACAATGTTAAAGAAAACTAAATCAATTCAATTACAAGGTAACTCAATCGTAAACGGTCAAACTGTGGCCACTTTCTCGGCATCTCTTTCCACAGATGGTGGGTCAGGATCAGTTAACACTTACTACCCAGACCAAGCGTTATATGAAACAAATCGCAAGGAAGTGCGTAAAGATAAGAATGATTTTGCTGACTATGTTTACGCCGAAGAAGACAAGCTCTTTGCTGAAGAAGAAACAGAGGCTTAGTCTATGGCTTGGCACGAACAGTTAATTGTCAATAGTGCAACTTTGATTGACAAGCCTATTATCACAATTTTTATGGCCCTTGTAGCGGTTGATGTGGCAACAGGCTATATAAAAAGTCTCTGTTTCCACATCACAAATTCAAGCAAAGGACTTCAAGGATTAATCAAGCATAGCTTGGTTGTGCTTATCACTTTGCTAAGCTATCCTATCCTAATGGCGATGAACCAAGAGGGGTGGGCTGTTTTGTGGACAACATATTATTGCGTAATCTACCTTGTTTCAATCGTTGAAAACTTAGGTCAAATGGGATTGCCCATTCCACCAATTGTCAAGAAGTATGTTTACAAACTAAGTGACGAGTATCTGCATGAAAAGAACGAAAAAGAGAAAGGAGAACAAAAATGACACGAGAAATTATTGTAGACGTGGCAAGTTACCAATCAGATTTAACCGTTGCTGATTACAAGTCTTTGGGAGCAACCAAGGCGATTGTTAAAGTGACGGAAAGTACGAATTATACTAACCCCTATGCTAATCGAGAAGTTAACCGTGCAGCAGAAGCAGGGTATACTGGATTTGCTTTCTACCACTTTGGTAAGTTTGGTGGTTCTGTTAGCCAAGCTGTTGCTGAGGCCAACTATTTCATCGCACAAACTAAGGCTAAGTTTAACTTAGCACCAGGCACACTTATGATCCTAGATGCCGAGGAAACTAACCAAACTACTGATGCGGTGATTGCTTTCCTTGATGTGGTTAGAAAAGCTGGTTTCCACACTGGTTTTTACACTTACAAGTATCTGCTTCCGCAATTTAACTTAGAAGCGATTAAACCGCACATGGACTTCTTTTGGTTAGCAGATTACCCACTAGCAAACGGCGCAGCCGCCGACCGCAACCCAGACTTCAACTATTTTCCAAGTGCAAACTATGTCGACTTATGGCAGTACACAGATAATTTACTTGGTTACAAAGTCGACGGTTCTATCTCTGTAACAGATAACGCTTTGAAGCTCTTTAACCCGTCTGGAGCAAAGGTAGAAAGTAAACCAGTCGCTACACCAGCGCCTAAGCCGGTAACATCCCAAACGACTTGGACAGACGACTTGGGTGTTAAGTGGACTGCAGAAAAAGGTACGTTCACTTTAGGTTCGGCAATTAATCTCCGTTGGGGAGCAACTACGACGTCGAGTCTTATCGCAACCTTACCTGCCGGCTCTGAGGTTAATTATGACGCTTGGGCGAAGTCCGGTGGATATATCTGGATTAGACAGCCACGAGGCAACGGCCAATTCGGTTATCTCGTATGCCGTGATAGCAACGGCCAAGCTTTCGGCACATTCAAATAGTCTTGCTATCAAGAGCTTTTGAATGTATAATAAATATACTCCGGAGTAGTGTGACCTACTCGTTTGCTCGCTTCCTTCGGGAGGCGGGCTTTTTTATATTTCTTTTTAAATGACTGTGAAGTGTTGTGGCTTTATTGAAAGTTACGAAAACAGATAATAAAAAACATCCCCAGGATAATTCCTAAGGATGTTTTGTTGTCCAGAAGTTGTCCAATAACGCTCTAGATATTGATATATCAACATATACTAAGGAGAGTACAGGATTTGAACCTGCGCGCCGGTATTACCGGTTCGCCGGATTTCGAGTCCGGTGCATTACCACTCTGCCAACTCTCCATAACATTTATCAGTATACCAAGATTATAGAAAGTTGGCAAGGGGTGTCAAAAAATTTTATTATAAATTTGAAGAGTAACGATTTTGAAAAAACAGAAGATGTTCGTTTTTGAATGTGGAATTTGAGGTGCATCTATTTAAGAGGGAATTTTTGAGAAATTTTGTTCCATATGACCCATTTTGATCCCGCGAGAAAAATTAAAAAAAGGTATAATGTTACGCTAATTGCTAGTTTGTAATACTTCCATTTTTTGTAAATTGTATAGTGTTATGATTGATTCAAAATCGGCTTGAAACCCTTCTAAACTACGGTTATGAGT
>NZ_AZFH01000197.1:0-11889 GCF_001435735.1 Ligilactobacillus equi DSM 15833 = JCM 10991 | reverse complement strand
GGGGCAATTCATCACCCGAACAAAGTTCGGGAGTCTTCTTGCCCCTGTGATAAAAATAAAGGATGGGCGTTGATAGCACCCATCCCTTGACAGACCGTTTAAGACGCTGACCAAATTACAAAACAATTAATAAAAATCGCTTATGAAACCGGTCAAAGTTAACAAGAGCGGTTTTTTATTATGCCTAATTTCTGTTATGCTTGTCGACATTGATAAAAATCGAAAATCTTATTATCTTAGTTAATTCCGTGCTATACCCCAAAATATAATAGCATCTACACCAATAGCTACCTACAGGGGAGTAGCGAAGTGACAACCAACGTTAAAACGGCTTTTGTAATCTTGTTAATATGCACAATTTTAGGGTAAAATAAATCTAAAATCATTTTCGGAGGCTAAGCTCAATGGATAAAGATATAATGCAAGAACTTATTAAATTCCGAACTGATCGAGGATGGGACAAGTATCACAACTTAAAAGATCTCGCTCTCTCAGTTAGTATCGAAGCAAGTGAAATCCTCGAATTATTCCAATGGAAACCAGAGTTGGATTATAAAAATATCGAAGACTTAAAGGAAGAAATTGCTGACACCATGATTTACTTACTCTATATGTGCGACAAACTCAACGTCGATCCTAACGAAATTATTCTTAATAAAATTCGAAAAAATCAAAAGTGATCATGGAATTTTGATTAAGGAGTTAAAAATAATATGTCTAATAAAGTTATTATCCAAGAATTTCCCTACAACCAAACAGGCCTACAACAACTGCGCGATAACGCTCAAAAAGATGGCCACGATAATCGTTATCTTTACCAATATCCTACCGTCTATATTATTAATGACAAGAGCAAAAATGGTAAAAATCAATATGCTGTTTATATCGGAGAAACCAATAATATCGCTAAAAGAACTACTCAGCACTTAATTGACGATCCTAAAAGTAGAAATGATTGGAATTCCCTATCTAAATCAAAAACTGCTCAAATATACGTTATTGCTCACAAACACTTCAATAAATCACTAACCCTAGATATAGAAAATCAATTGATGTTACACCTTGGCACCGTGGATAATGTTATAAAAATTTACAACCGTCGGACTAACCAACAAGGTGAATACTATCCTGTTGAAGAATTGGACAGTATTTTCAACGCCATTTGGACTAAACTACATAAAAAAAATAAGGAACTCTTTCCAGCCCTAAGCACTATCCGTGACTTGGCAATTTTCAAAAGTTCGCCCTTTCATAAGCTTAAACAAGAGCAACTAATTGCTCGCAATGTAGTTATGGAAAAAATTGACACGGCACTCGAAAATGAAGAAACTGGTCAATTAATTATGATTACAGGAGAGGCCGGATCTGGTAAAACCGTTCTCCTCAGTAGTATCTTTAACGACTTACTTCAAGATGACCGTAACATTGATGTACACTTAATGGTTAACCACGATGAACAAGTCAAAGTTTACCAAACAATCGCGAAAAAACTCAGCTTTGATAGTAGTCGAGTAACTAAACCTACCGTCTTTATCAATAATGCTAGCCACCCCGTAGATGTTGTCCTTGTCGACGAAGCACACCTACTTTGGACGCAAGGTAAACAATCTTACCGTGGTAAAAACCAACTTCAAGATTTACTAAAATTGGCCCGTGTAGTCGTCATTATCTTTGATAAAAATCAAATTCTCCGCACTCAACAAATCCTAGAAGCTGACGATATCACCAAATTAGAAAATCAAGCGCGAAAAAACGATAACCTTATCGTATTAAAGAATCAAATGCGTATTGATGCTGATAAGCACACCATCAATTGGATTAGAAGTATCGTTGACAAACAAACAGTCGGTACTCTAAAAACTAACAGTACCCGCTATGAAGTTAAGATTTTCGATACTCCACAAGCCTTAGAAAGTGCCATTCGCTTAAAAAACAAGCAGGATGCTGATAGTAATTATGCCAATGGTATTTCACGTATAATTGCAACTTTCGACTGGAAATTTAGTTCTGCGTCTAAACCAAAAGATGATGAACTCTGGATGGTTAAAATTGATGACTGGAAACTTCCTTGGAACAACCAAATCAAGCATAAAAAACATCATAACATCAACTACAAGGATTTATCCTGGGCAGAAAAGCCTGAAACTATCAATGAAGTTGGTTCAACCTACACAGTTCAAGGTTTTGATCTTAATTATGCTGGTGTAATTATCGGTCCTTCAGTCAAATATCGCGATGGTCACATTGTTTTCGATAAAAACGAACATGCAAACAAAGACGCTAATCAAAAACGAACTTTAGCAGATGGTTCTAAACAAAGTTTTGCAGAAGAACTTATCAAAAATGAGCTCAATGTCCTCCTAACCCGTGGAGTTCACGGTCTTTACATCTACGCTGTCGACCCCGAACTCAGAGCTGTCCTCAAAAAAGCTGTCCAAAATTAATTAACTTAAAGAAGCCTTCCCAAAAACGGGGAAGGCTTTTTTAGTGATATTCACTATAATAATTTAAAACTTTTCTCTATAAAACTCATCTTCACACAATTTTACAAACAGCACCTAACATAATCTCTCGACGTACCTGAAATAGATTCAAATTCACTTAATTTTTATATCGTCCAAGTTAATGTAATATTCAAAAAAATGAAAATTCCATTGCTGTTATTAAACATTGATATACACTCTATCAGCTTCACCAACATAGCCATCATGCCCAAATACACCGTTTTTTAAAGTATATAAGCAAGCTAAATGGTTTCGTCTCCTTTAAGCGGAGAAATTCTGAAATTACTGAGTAACCGTCAAATCACACCTTGTTCAATTCGTTTAGCTAAGTCAGCCAACTTACTTTCAATTTGGTCCATGGTCGTTAAAAAAGCTGCCTCACTTTGACCACTAGGGTCATCTAGTCCCCAGTCTTCACGATAGCGACATGGTAAACTTGGGCAAGAAACATTACAGCCCATCGTCACCACAATCTCGACCGTCGGAAGATCAGTCAATAGCTTAGAATACTGGTCGGCTTCCATATCTATGCCATAGCGTGCTTTCATTAGCCGGACAGCATCTTGATTAATTTGTGATTTGGTTTCTGTTCCCGCTGAGTAAGCTGTAAACACAGCGCTGTAATCCCGCTTGGCCAAAGCCTCGGCAATTTGACTCCGACAAGAATTGTGAACACAAATAAAGGCTACCTTAGGTTTAGACATCTTCTTTCCCCCTCATTAATTTCCTTCATTATACCAAAAATCCCCAGCCTAATGACTGGAGATTATGCTTATCTCTCTTTAATCCGAATTTCTTGTATTGTCTTTAACTTTCCGCCATCGATAGCAACTTAATCATTGCATTCGGTTAAAAAAGAACGTATAATGGTAACGAAAAAAGGACGATTGCTTTACAATCATCCTTTGACAAACAGACCGTTTAAGACGGTGGTTTGAGTTACATTGCAATAAAATTACCGCTCAATAACCTGGCCAAAGTTACGAAGAGCGGTTTTTTTGTGGTTACCTTTTGTTGCGATTGTCGAGATAAGTCAACAATGCAAGTAGAAACATTCCAAACGCCATTAGGTCGCTGAAACTGAACACAAAGTTGTTTCCTTTCGTGAAAATTTTCCGTACGAAAAACCTCCTTTCAAAAGTTACAACCACCGCCTTATAACTTTCTGTCTATTAACGATTGTAACACATAAATAATTGTTTTTAGGACAAATCACAAAAAAGCTAGACATGTTGCCAGATTTTTTATTTGTGATATAATGTTCCTAATTGTGCAACGCACAAGACACTAGTGTTAAGGGGCTAATCGATTGGTTAGCTCTTTTTGCCATACAAAAAATTAACTTGTTAGTTTTTCAGTACAGTAAGGAGGCTTGCAGCAGGAGATTTTATAGCATGGCCAAGCCAGTTGCGAGGATATTCGACTAATGTCATTAGCTATTTATTTCACAATATGCTGTTTTTTCAAAAAGACTCCCCTTCTTTATACCAAAAATCCCCAGCCTAATGACTGGAGATTATGCTTATTCTTTTGCTAACTGCATTTGATATAAATCAGCGTAGTAACCACCTTGCGCTAACAACTGCTCGTGGTTACCACGTTCGACAATTTCACCTTTATCAAGCACCAAGATTAAATCGGCATCCTTAATCGTAGATAAGCGGTGCGCAATCGCAATCGTTGTCCGCCCTTGTCGCATCTGATTAAGACCATTTTGAATTGCTTCTTCCGTTTGGGGATCAATATTGGAAGTTGCTTCATCCAAAATCAAAACCTTGGGGTCCCGCACAATCGTCCGCGCAAAAGCTAAGAGTTGGCGTTGCCCGTTAGAATATGTTGTCCCCCGTTCGGAAACCTTGGCGTGGTACTTGCCATCAAGTTTTTCGATAAATTCATCCGCCCGTACAAATTTGGCCGCGGCTTGAACTTGTTCGTCACTAATCTTTTGGTCAAACATGCGAATATTTGAGGCAATATCACCATAAAAGAGGAAAGGATCTTGTAAGACCAGCCCCGTTTTTTGGCGCAATTCTTCATGCGAAAAAGTCCGCAAATCGTGACCATCAATCAAAATCTCCCCGTCCATATATTCATAGAAACGTAAGAGCACATTAATAATTGAACTTTTACCTGAACCCGTGTGACCAACCAAGGCCACAGTTTGACCCGGGAGCGCCGTAAAGGTAATATTCTTCAAAATTGGGGTTTTATCGTAGGCAAAAGTCACATTTTTAAATTCAATCTTACCTTCCGTAATTTGGGCGGTTTCATCGACCGCTTGTTGCGGTGCCAGGCGGTCATCATCCATAATTTTCAAAATCCGGTAACCCGCCACTAAACCATCTTGGAAAACTGGCATGAAGTCCATCACATTACTCAAAGGATTGAAGAAATTTTGGACATAAGTTAAGAAGGCATAGATGACCCCCGCTTCAACAAAGATGTTACTTTGGGTTTCAATCCCAAAAACGCTTAAAGCCACAATTTCAGCTAAAGAATACATCAAAGTTACAATTGGAAAGAGGAAAAAAGAATTGATATTAATCATCTTAGCCCGTCTTTGGGCGTAGTAGTCATTGATTTCATCAAATTCACCTAAAATCCGTTCTTCTTGGTTGAATTGCTGAATAATGCCCATCCCCAAGAGTGATTCATTGATTTTAGTATTAATTTTACTCAAGGCTTCCCGAATCGTGCGGTAGATTTTCGACGAAATTTTTTGGTAAACATAGGTCGTCGTTAAAATTACCGGTACAAAAAGCAAGGTCGCTAACGAAATCGTTACATTGACACTCAACATGGCTACAAAGGCGGTTAACATTGACAACAGTGCCACCGCAATTGTCAAAAAGAGATTCCAGAAATCAAACAGTGTTTTGGTATCGTTAGTCACTCGCGAGACAATCGAACCCGTAGGCGTATTGTCAAAATACCGTAAGCCTAAGCGATGTAACTTTTTAAATAAAGCTACCCGCACGGCTTCTAAAGTGTATTCGGCCCCCATCGAGAAGGCAAATAATTGAATAAATTGGGTTAAGGCCTTGACCATCACCCCCAAAAAATATAGGCCCGCAAAGGCTAAAATAACATTCCAGGCCACATTCTTGCTGGTGAGGACATTGTCCATGTAGTACTGCAAGATTTGGGGCAAAACCACGTTCACGACCGCTAAACCAAAGGCAAAGATAAAGGCCGTGATAAAGTACTTCTTATAAGGTTTAGTATAAGGTAAGAGACGTTTGATAATCGTCTTTTGATCTTGGAAACTAAAGGCTTTGGCCCAAGCTGACTGGTTCTTATCTTCCACTTAGTCGTCCCCCTTTGGCTTTTTTTCTTGAAGTTGATAGGTTTGAGCATACCAGCCGTCTTTTTGGGCTAATAACTCTTCGTGCGTCCCTCTTTGGGCAATAGTTCCGTCTAAAATGACCAAAATTTCATCAGCTTGACTAACAGAACTCAAGCGACTTCCAGAAATAATGGTCGTCTTTTGCGCCCGCGTTTGGTGGAGGCGCTCTAAGATGTTATTTTCCGTCTTGGCGTCTACTGCTGATAAGGAATCATCCAAAATCAAGAGTTCCGGATCTGGCAACAATGCCCGCGCAATAGCGATTCTTTGCTTTTGGCCCCCGGACAAGGAGACCCCCATTTCGCCGACTTGGGTTGCGTAACCTTCATCCATGGCTACAATATCACGGTGAACATCAGCCAAGTAAGCCACTTCCTTAATTCTTTCATCATCAGCTGTCACATCCGCAAAACTAATATTCTTGCGTAAGTCTGTTGAGAAAAGGAAATTAGTTTGCGGTACATAACCAATCGCAGCCGAGTAATCATCCAGCTGGTAATCACGAATATCGTGACCACCCATGGTGATTTGACCTTGATAATGGTCAAATTCCCGCAATAGTAAGCGCAAAATGGTCGACTTTCCGGAGCCTGTTTCTCCCACCAGACCTAAAGTTTGGCCTGCTTTTAACTCAAAATGAACATTGTAAAGTTTGTTGTCAGCTTCTCCTGGAAAGGCAAAGCTGTCAATATCAAAGTTAATGTCGCCCTTAACTTTAGTTTCTGTCAACTTGGCAGGTGCCCATGAGGCTTGTTCCCCCAGCAGTTTACTAATTCGGTCATAACTGGCATTCCCTCTTTCCAAAATATTAAAGAGGCGTCCAATCGCAAACATCGGCCACACTAAAGCTGCCATGTAGGAAATAAACGTCACTAACTGTCCAATGGAAATCACATCATTGACAACATAGTACCCACCTAAAATAATAATGGCCACATAAGAAAGTCCCAAAATTAAAGATGTAAAAGGATCAAAGAGCGCATCTAAAAAGTAGGCCTTGCGGTCGGCTTGAATCGTGCGGTCAATATATTTTTCAAAATCCGCCGCATCTTCCTTTTCTTGACCCAAGGTTTTAATCACCTTAACCCCTAACATACTTTCCTGAGTCTTGTTGTTTAATTCGGAAAAAGCGGCTTGGGCCTTGTCAAAGGCTTGATGAATCTTATTACCCAAAACGGTCGCCATCAAGGCCAACAGTGGCAAGGGTAAGACCGCCAGAAGCGTTAAACGCCAATCAACAAAGAAACACATGGCAATAATTGTTGAAAGCCCCGTGAAAAGGGAATCCGCTAAGGTTAAAATCCCGGGTCCTGCCACATCACGGACGGCATCAATATCATTAGTAGCATGGGCCATCAAATCCCCAATGCGGTGTTTTTGGAAAAAGGTTTGGTCCATTTTCAAAAAGTGTTGAAAAAGTTTGCGGCGTAAGTTCTTTTCCAAAATGACAGAACCCCCAAAAACAAACTTCCGCCAATAAAAACGTAAGATATATTGAAAAACGGCTGCAAATAAAAAGAGTCCTAAATAAGACCACAGCATTTGTGGGCTCAGGGTATGCTTATCAATGGCATCCACCACACCCCCGATTAAACGGGGAGGAATCAGATTATTAAGAGCTACGACTAGAAGCGCCGTCACCCCAGCTAGGTAAATTTTCCACTCGGCTTTAAAAAACCAGCCTAGTTTTTTAAAAATCCCCATGTTTTCCTCCTTTAATGCTTAATATTTTCTTTAATTTTATAGAACTTTCCTTGGCTTTTCAAGAATTATGCTTACTTTTCATAACTGTTGAAAATCCCCCGTAGTGATATTTATTTATTGAATAACAAGTGCATAATATATATTTTACATATGTAAATTTTGACTTTACCATAATAATTAAGAAACTATCTAGAAATGAGGTTTTATCTTGCAGCAGCTGCGTAAAACATTAAGCTACTTAGTTGATTACCGTAAAGAAGCCATTTTGGCTCCCGCCTTTAAATTACTGGAAGCTTTGATGGAACTGTTTGTTCCTCTAGTCATCGCTGCCATTATTAATCAGGGGATTGGTCACCATAATTCCACCTACGTTTGGTGGTGTTTCGCCTTATTGTTAGGCATGGCTTTCGTTGGGATGGCCTTTTCTTTTACGGCCCAATGGTTCACCGCCAAAGCCAGTGTCGGTTGTGTAACTTCGCTACGTCAAGCGCTCTTTGACCATATTGGCCGTCTCTCTTATTCACAACTGGATAAACTCGGCACTGATACTTTAATTACCCGTTTAACCAGCGACATCAACCAAGTACAAAACGGATTGAACCTAACCTTACGCCTTCTCTTGCGAAGTCCGTTTATCGTTTTGGGGGCCGTCGTCATGGCTTTCTTCGTTAATGTCAAAGCCGCTATAATTTTCGTGATTACCATCCCAATTCTAAGTGCGGTCGTTTTTGGAATCATGTTAATTACCATCCCTTTATATACCAAAAGCCAAAATGCCTTAGATAAGCTCACGAAAACGAGTCGCCAAAACTTAACCGGCGTCCGAGTGATTCGGGCTTTTGGGAAAGAAGCTGATGAAATTGCCGAATTTGACCAAGAAAATCACGCGCTGACTAAGATTAATGAATTCGTGGGGCGCCTATCTGCCCTCATGAACCCCGCTACTTACATCATTATTAACGTGGCCACAATTTTCTTAATCCAACGGGGCGCCATCCAGGTCAATCTCGGACACATGGCTCAAGGTGACGTGGTGGCCCTTTACAACTATACGGCGCAAATCGTGGTGGAATTAATCAAATTAGCCTCGCTCGTAATCTCCATCAACCGCGCAATCGCTTGTGCTAATCGGATTCAAACTGTCTTAGATTTAGAACCGGATATGACTTATCCTCAAGTACTAAATACACCAGCAGAAAATGACTTAGCCGTAGCCTTCCAAGATGTTAGCCTTAGTTACAATCACAATGATGCCCAAGCCGTATCCCAGCTTAACTTCCGTGTTCAAACGGGACAAACGATTGGGATTATCGGCGGAACTGGCAGTGGAAAATCCACCCTGGTCAACCTTCTCGCCCGTTTTTACGATGCGACTCATGGAAAAATCACCGTGGCGGGCCACGATGTTAAAGCCTATCCGGCAGGGCAATTAATTGATAAAATCGGCATTGTTCCCCAAAAGGCGGTTTTATTTGAAGGAACCATCCGCTCCAACCTTCAATGGGGAAAGCCTGATGCGACCGAACAAGAACTTTGGCAAGCCCTAGAAGTCGCTCAAGCCAAAGAGATAGTCCAAGGTAAGGCTGGCGGACTCGATGCTCAAGTCGAACAAAACGGGCGTAACTTCTCTGGTGGTCAACGCCAGCGTCTCACGATTGCCCGTGCCCTAGTCAAACAGCCAGACATCCTTATCCTAGATGATTCGGCCAGTGCTTTGGACTTTGCGACCGACCTCAAGTTACGGCGCGCTTTAAAAAAACTGGCTCATAAAATGACTATTTTTATCGTTTCCCAAAGAACCTCCAGTGTCCGAACCGCAGATAATATTTTGGTCCTTGATCAAGGTCAAATCGTTGGGCAAGGAAACCACGACCACTTAATGGCCACTTGTGAGGTTTACCAAGAAATCTACTACTCCCAATTCCCTAAGAAAGGCGGTCACTAAAATGAATCGTACCGATAGTTTGACAACTTTGAAAAAAGTTTTAAAAATCATTGCCCGCTACCGCTTTCTCTTAATTCTGAGCATTTTCCTGGCAGGTGTGTCTGTAGTCTTACAACTTTACATCCCGATTATTTTCGGGCGTGCTATTGATCAAATTCTCGGGCAAGGTCAGGTCCATTTCACCCAAATCCAAGCCTACCTCTGGCAAATTCTAGTCTTACTGCTAATTGCCGGTGTGGCCTCATGGGTCATGAATCTGATTAACAACCGCCTAACTTACCATACCATCCAAGAAATTCGTGCTAGAGCTATTCGTCAGGTGGAACGCCTGCCACTTAAATATTTAGATTCCCATGCCAGCGGGGACACCGTTCAAAGAATCATTGGTGATGTCGACCAATTGTCTGATGGGCTCTTGCTTGGTTTCAGTCAACTCTTCTCTGGCGTGGTCGCTATCTTCGTAACCATTGGCTTTATGTTGTCCAAAGACTTTATTATCACCACCATGGTTCTGATTTTAACACCTGTCAGTTTCTTGGTCGCCCGTTATATCTCTGGACGTTCTTACAAAATGTTCCGTAAACAAACAACCACCCGGGGCCAACAAACCGCCCTTATCAACGAAATGGTTGGGAACGAAAAAATTGTCAAAGCTTTCGGCCACGAAGTCCAAGCCTCTCAACAATTCGCCCATGTTAATCAAGAATTACAAACCTACTCCCAAGAAGCCATCTTCTTTTCATCCCTGACTAATCCCTCCACTCGGGCCGTCAATAATATAATCTACGCATTAGTGGCCTTAGTCGGTGCTTTACGAATTATGGCTAATTCCTTAACAGTTGGGGGCTTAACGGTACTTTTAGCCTACGCTAACCAATATATGAAGCCTTTTAATGATATTTCCTCTGTCATTACAGAGCTACAAAATTCCCTGGCTTGTGCCGCCCGTGTTTTCGCTTTAATCGAAGCCAAACCCGAAAGTCCCGATCCCGACCAAGCTTTACCTGAAGCTCAAGGACTCATCGACATAGACCATGTTGACTTTGCCTATGATCCTGATAAACCATTAATCCAAGACTTTAACTTCACCGCCAAACCTGGGATGAAAGTAGCTTTGGTCGGCCCGACAGGTTGTGGAAAGACGACTTTCATTAACCTCTTAATGCGTTTTTATGATACTGATAAAAATCATATCAAAATTGACGGCTATAAAATTAAGGAAGTTTCACGTAAATCTCTCCGCCAAAACTTCGGAATGGTCTTGCAAGAAACTTGGATTAAGGAAGGTACCGTCCGGGAAAATATCATATTGGGTAAGCCTCAGGCAAGCGAGGAAGAAATCATCCAAGCGGCGAAAGACTCTCACTCTTGGGAATTTATTCAACAATTACCCCAAGGACTCGATACTTTCATTACCGATGAATCTCTCAGTCAAGGTCAAAAACAATTGCTCTGTATCACACGGGTGATGTTGCAGATGCCCCCAATGCTAATTTTAGATGAAGCTACTTCTAGTATTGATACGCGGACAGAGTTGAAAATTCAAGCTGCGTTCGATAAACTTATGGAAAATAAGACCAGTTTTATTGTGGCACACCGCTTGTCAACCATCCAAAATGCTGATTGTATCTTAGTGATGAAAGCTGGCAAAATCATTGAGCAAGGCAACCATGACAGTCTCATGGCTCAAAACGGTTTCTACACTCAACTCTACAACGCACAATTCGCTAAAACGGCGGAATAAGCAATTAACCCCCAAGTTTGATTTAGGCTATAATACCTTCTAAGTATACAGATGAAATATACAAAATCATCTAGATACTTGGAGGGTATTTTTTATGGCAAGAAAACCAAAATTTAATTCAGCACAAAAACTATCTATTTTAAAAGAGGCTAAGGAAAAAGGTATATATGAAATTTCTAAAAAGTATTCAATTAATAATAAAACTATCCAACAATGGTGTCTATTATACAAATATCAAGGAATTGAAGGACTTAAAAGTAAGCGTACTAACCAAAGTTATACTCTTAACTTTAAAATTTCTTTAGTTACAGCATTTATGGAATCGGGAGATTCTTTACTAAACTTCGCAATAAAAAATGGATTAAAATCTCATACACAACTATATAACTGGATAAAGCGGTATAATGAAGGTACCTTAAAGGCTTATCAGCCTAGAAAGAGAGACCTAAATTTGACTAAAAAAAGAAATTCAACCAGAAAAACTACCTTTGAAGAACGCCTAGAAATCATTGAATTCTTGATTAAACATGATATTAATTACTATAGAACAGCCGAAAAATATGATGTGAGTTATGCACAAGTATATAACTGGTATAAAAAATATACTAAGAGTAATAATGATCCAGAATCACTTCGTGATAACCGT
>NZ_AZFH01000004.1:0-521 GCF_001435735.1 Ligilactobacillus equi DSM 15833 = JCM 10991 | reverse complement strand
GCTGAATCTGAGCGACTTGTTGATGTCGAACTAGATTCTGATGTTGACTTGCTTGCGGAAGTACTTGCAGAATCGTGCCAGTACTTAGATAAGCTCATTGAAGCTGAAGTGCTTAAGGATTTATTTTTATCCTTTTGACTTGATAATGCTTCACTTGCAGACTTGCTTGCTTCTGAAATTGATTCACTTTGTGATTCGGATTCAGATTTAACTTCGTTACTCTTGCTTGCTTCTTCTGAAGTTAAGCTTGTTACACCATTCTTACTCTTACTTTGAGATTCTGATGTTGACTTGCTTGCGGAAGCACTTACGGATTCAACCGCCGATTTACTTTCGTTTGCTGAAGTTGACGCACTTGCGATTGCTGATTCAACTACTGAACTTGCTTCTGACTTAGATTCTGACAAGCTTTCGGAAACTTCTTCAGATACTGATTGGTATTCTGATGTCGATACTGAGTGTTCAGATACTTGGCTTTGTACTTCGCTTGAGTGATCCTCTACTGAAGTTGATGTACTTCT
>NZ_AZFH01000196.1:0-636 GCF_001435735.1 Ligilactobacillus equi DSM 15833 = JCM 10991 | reverse complement strand
TAACAGATATACGAAAGCCATTTTTACGCAGTATCATGGTGATTTTAGGTGCACCATAGATATGCTTACTTTCCTCCCAAATTTCTTTGATTTTACTCATGATTTCTTGGCGTTTTAACTTTGTGGCAGAGACTGACCGTTTCTTTTGCGCATAGTAATTCGAGCGTGAAAGTCCCACTCGTTTAAGCATTCCCGCTACCGAAGGATGGGACTTAGCTTGTTGCGCTTTATCGACAAGTTCATTGATGACTTCGGTAGCTTCTATTTTCCCAAGATATTGATAGCTTGTTTAAGCACTTCAATAGCGCCTTCGGCGTCACGAAGCTCACGTTTTAAACGAGCAATCTCTTTATCTTTGTCACTGGCATAGTTACCGGAGCCACGACCCGTAACCGCACCTTGTTCCTTGAACTGCTTAGTCCACTTCTGCAAGGTACTTACACCAATCCCCAGATTTTTAGCTGCTTCTCTGTAGTTCATGTGGTCTTGGTTATCTAGGTAGTATTGAACTGCGTCATTCTTAAATTCAATAGAGTGTTGCTTTGCCATTATTGAGTTCCTCCGTTAAATACATTGACTATATTATAACTGATTCAGGACCTCATTTTAACTTGTACATTTTTTATTCTAACAGCA
>NZ_AZFH01000195.1:0-404 GCF_001435735.1 Ligilactobacillus equi DSM 15833 = JCM 10991 | reverse complement strand
GCCGACACATGGAGCTTCAATCCATTGCTCTACCGACTGAGCTACCGAGCCATTTGCGAAAAGATTAATTTGCTTGCGCAAACGGTCCATGACGGATTTGAACCGACGATCTCCTCCGTGACAGGGAGGCGAGATAACCACTACTCCAATGGACCAAAATTTCTTAATTGCGGGAGCTGGATTTGAACCAACGACCTTCGGGTTATGAGCCCGACGAGCTACCAGACTGCTCCATCCCGCGATAATAATAAAAGGAGGATAAGAGATTCGAACTCTTGCGCGGTTTGACCCGCCTGACGGTTTTCAAGACCGTTCCCTTCAGCCAGACTTGGGTAATCCTCCATAAGAAATCGGGAAGACAGGATTCGAACCTGCGACCCCCTGGTCCCAAACCAGGTGCTCTA
>NZ_AZFH01000194.1:0-671 GCF_001435735.1 Ligilactobacillus equi DSM 15833 = JCM 10991 | reverse complement strand
TTGTTAGTTACGGTATTAGTTTCATAAGGTACCCCAAAGTTATTTTGGACTGCCTTATTCTTAATTTCACCAGTCAAACCATCCTTAACTGTCGCGTTGAAGGAAACCTTAAGTTTTTGGCCCGCATATTGTGAAACAAAGACACGAGGATTATCTACAACTAACTTAAATGCAGAATTCTTAGTATCCCATGCTACAGAAACACCATTAACTGCTTTATTGTTAGCATCTGTGATTAATAGGGAACCTTGAATAGCATCTGTCTTGTCATCGTAGTCATCATCTAAGGATAAACCTTTCTTCGCTACTAAATCAGATAAACCAGGGTTAACAAGCTTACTAAAGTCCCAAGTGATGTTGTAGTTAATTACATCACCAGCAATCACAGTCTTACCATTAGAATCAATACCACCAACGTTTTCAGATTTAGTTGGTGCAGGCTTATCAACTGGATTTTCTACTGAATTTGCACTAGATTCAATATTATTTACATATACACGAGGTACATTGACAATAGTTTTACCGTCTTCAATAGCTGTTGCATAAATATGTGCAGTAGGGAAGACGAAAACAGTACCTTTATTGTTATTTGCTAAACTAAAGATTTTTGAACCCGACTTCAATGAAAGCTTAATTGTATTAGTCTTAGCATCGAAATTAGCAACGTAATC
>NZ_AZFH01000039.1:0-7452 GCF_001435735.1 Ligilactobacillus equi DSM 15833 = JCM 10991 | reverse complement strand
TCAAAGAATATACGCTTGTTCTACTGTAGTTTAATTCCTCAGAATGTGCTTGCATACGTTTTCGTCCAATCATTTTATTTTCAATTATATTTTAATATTTATATTTTGCAAATACAAGAGAATTGAACTAAAAAAGGAATTTTTTTACAGGGGGCGCTTTCCTCTCGGTAATAAATTACCGAGTTTCCTCGCGCGCTTACGCGACAAAAACCGTCCTGAGTTCAGGACGGTTTTATTTAATTTTGTTTCATTTCACTCTTGTGGCGGATGAGATAAGCGATAGTCGCAACAATTAAGACCAAAGCCCCGACACTCACAGAAATTCTAGTATCCGGATTGATAAACATAAAGACCACGATTATCACCAACATTGCCATGGCAAAGTAGTTGGAGAAAGGATACAGTGGCAATTTGAATGGATGGTTCTCCATCAATTCTGGACTTTGTTTGCGGAAACGTAATTCGGCTAATAAAATTACAAACCATGGCACCATCCCCGGTAAAACTGAAGATGAAAAGACCAAGACAAACAATTCCGAAGCTGAATTACTAAACTTAGAAGCAAATAAATCCAAGATAAAACCAATTAAAATCCCTCCGGTAATCCCGAGAATGGCCCGATCAGGCACAATATGTTTAGAAATATGACCGAAGAATTTCGGTGCGTCACCATCGTGGGCCAATTTAAAGAGCATCCGACTCGAAGAATATATCCCTGAATTAGCTCCAGATAAAGCCGCAGTTAAAACCACGAAGTTGATAATTGAAGCAGCCGCTGTAATACCGACTTGTGCAAATGTGGAAACAAATGGTGAGCCCACTTCGCTTAGTTGATTCCAAGGGTAAATGGTAACAATCACAAAAATAGCTCCTACATAGAAGATTAGAATTCTAAACAAAACTGATTTGACGGATTTAACTACGGCCTTTTGCGGGTTCGCTACTTCACCAGCTGAAATTCCTAAAAGTTCAATTCCTTCGTAAGAACCCACGACAATTGCCATGGAGAAGATAAATCCCTTAAAACCACCTGTGAAGAAACCGCCGTGAGCCCAAAGGTTACTTACCCCCACTGGATGACCACCATTTCCAAAGCCAAAGAAGATAATTAAAAGTCCCAGAATAATCATCAAAATAATGGTCACCACCTTGATCATGGCAAACCAAAATTCAAGTGCCCCGTAGGCTTTGGCTGAAGCCAAATTAGCTAGCAGTAAGAAAAAAATCACTATCAAACCCACAAACGCCGTGTTGGCATTAGGCCACCAATAGCGTATATATTCAGTGACTGCCACCACTTCAGACATCCCCACGACAATATATTCAAAAACATTGGCCCATTCAGCCAGATAACCAGCTAAAGGATGGACATGTTCGGTTGCATAATCAGCAAAAGAACCAGTCCCAGGGTTAACATATAGCATCTCCCCTAAGGCTCGCATAACAACATACAAAATAACCCCAACAAAAGCATATGACAAAATTACTGAAGGTCCGGTCCACTTAATCGTCGACGTTGATCCCATAAATAATCCAACCCCAATGGCCCCTCCCAGAGAAATCATTTCCATCTGCCCGGCCGTCATGGTTCGGTTTAATGCGGGTGCACCACGTTTTTCTTTACTCATAAATTTCCCTCACTATCAAAAATTCTTTTGATATTTTCTAGTAATATTCATTTTTCTATTTACGGCTTATTATACGCTGATACTTTTAAAAATGTCTATCTTAATTTACTGAAAGCGTAACTTCACCGACCACATTGGTTTCAAAAAATTGGGCGATTTCATCTAAGTCCATTCCTTGACCTAACCCCCACATTAACTTAGTAATAGCACTTTCCGAAGTCATATCATGAGCTGAAATTGCCCCCTGAAGTAAAGCTTCACGTCCTACTTCATACTTGGTCAGATCACTTCTTTCATATAGACATTGACTGGTAGCAATCACCGGAATCCCACGCTTGATTAATTCACCAATTACTGCCACAATATTGCGTCGGATAAAATTCATCCCACCTAGACCGTAGGCTTCGATTACAATCCCACGACAACCATTATCAGCCATAGCAAATAACAAATTAGGATCAAAACCGGGGAAGAGTTTCACCAAAGATACATGGTGGTCCACCTTAGTATTGAGTTTACAATTTAAATTAGGGGCCAACTTTAATTGCGCCTGATCATTAAAAACTAAGCCATCTGATGTAACCTGGGCAACTGGCTGCAAGTTCACACTTTCAAAAGCATCAAAGTTTGTCGTGCGAACCTTAACTGTCCGACACCCCCGCATAACCTTACCATCAAAAGCTAGATAAATACCAGGTTGGCACAAGTCCGCGGCCACAAACGCTAAGCGCAAATTGTCAGGGGCGTCACTTAAAACCACGTTAATTGGCACCTGACTCCCAGTTAAAACGACCGGAATTTCAATATCTTGTAGCATGAAAGACAACATAGAAGCCGTATAAGCCATCGTGTCGGTTCCATGCGAAAGTACAATCCCGTCATAATTGAGGCGATTGTGGTAAATTTCTTGAGCAATTATTTCCCATTCTTCAGGCTGCATATTAGAAGAGTCTATTTGCAAAATATCATGTACTTCAACATCATAAGGAACTTCCCCAATTAATTCTAACATTTGCCTCCCAGATTCTTTAGGCACCAAACCTGTGTTAGAAGCTACCGAAGCAATGGTGCCCCCCGTGGAGATTAATAATAATTTCTTTTTTTTCACTATTGTTTTCCTGCTTTCATTTTTACATTTATTTTAGAACTTTTTTTCAAAAAATCATCTTCAGCACGTCACACATTTTTCATATTTTTCTCCTATGATAAAAACATAAGCTAATAACACAAATAACTTTTTTCATAATACTTCTCCCTATAGCCCACTGAAATCCAAATTTCAGTGGGCTTTTTAATTTTCAAACCGAAAAGTTGTACGCCCTTGGTTCTCATCAAAAATCAAACGTGCCCTAAATAACTGGTGTTTTTTACCAGTAAATTCTTTTACTTCAGTTTGTCCTTGGTTCAACATAGCTTGCATATCCGCCATCGTAATTTTAGTTCCTAACATGGTCTTAAAAACCTTAAACGGGCAGCCACTTTCTTGCCAATGACCACTTTGGTCACGTTGAACTCGATGATTTTGACAGACATATTGTTTATCGGATTCTAAAATTTTACCGCCATCAAGCGGACAGATACCAATTTCTTTGGCCAGTATTTGTTTACGCGGTTTAAATTCAAAGTCGATTTTCTTTTCCGCCAAATTCAAAGTGAACCGGGCTTGGAAGTTACGACGCTTCTTAGGAGAATACATTTTTAAAAAGCTTGATTTACCGGTGTTAATTAAACTTAGAACTTCATGTGGTTGTAATTCATTACCTTTTAACCAAGATGGATACCGGCCTAAATAGAAATTACATCCTGCCTCCTGACCATAATTCCTACATTTATAGGCATGACCATCTTGTTGAATTTGCCCCCCACATAAAGGACAGCTCGCAATTACTTGGGCTGGCTCTTCCTGCCGGAAGCTCTCCGTTTGGCTACCGATAATTTGGGCAACAATCGCACTTGCTTCTTTTTTAGCTATTTCAGAAAAATCGCTCAATGATAAGTTTCCTGAGGATACTTCTGCTAATTTTTCCTCCCATTGGGCAGTTAAGTCGACCTTAACCAAAGGATTATCTTTTAAAAGATCAATAATACGATTACCACTATCAGTAAGCTTGATAATACGACTTTTTTTGTCAATAGTCCAGTAGCCTAGTTGCTCATTTTTATCAATCAAAATTTGACGGGTTGCTGCGGTACCTATACCGTGATCTTTCAAAGCTTGGCGCAATTTAGCCTTACTGGTTAATCGACCCGCATTTTCCATGGCCTTCAACAAGGTTGCTGTCGTATACGGTTTGGGAGGGGTAGTCTGCTTTTCTTCTAATTCAGTCTTAGTAACTGGTAAAACCATCCCTGGAACAAGGGAGGGCAGTTGCTGATAATTACCCTTGAAATTAGGAATATACGCAGTCCATCCTGAATCTACTAAACTATTAGCTTGAGCTAAAAAGCGGTAATCTTGAACTTTTAAAATAATTTTTTCTTGACGGTGCTTTTCTGGTGGTAAAACTGATAATAACAATCTAAATGCAATGGCTGAAACCACTAATTGTTCAACATGATTTAGTTTCTCATAGTCAAATTCTTTCCCCGTAAAAGTCAAGCAATCGTGGCCGGTCTTTTGGCTTAACGGTTTCACATAGTAACGATTTTGCGCCAATTTAGTAACCATGGCCGGGGTAATTTCTAACTGTCGCAACCTTTCATTGAGAGCAGGAACCTTTTGAGCTACGGCAAGGATTTGTTCTAAATTTTCAGCCCTCTGAGGTGTCATTTCACGCCCCGCCGTTCGTGGATAAGTGGTAATTTTACGTTCGTAAAGGTGCTGCAAAGCCGCCGTCACACTTTGGCCACTACAACGATAAGTGGGACTAGAAAGGTAAGCTATCAGATCCGAAGTATTAAAATACTTCGGACTCCGCCGTAACGCTATTTTTCCCTTTCCTTGACTAGATTCCGTCACAACAGCGGGACCAGGTCTTACCTGCTTTTCAACATCTTGAGCCGCTTCAAAATCCGTAAAATTAAGCAGTTTTTCTGCTTTAGCTTGAATCAAACGAGTAGTTAATTCCTGACCGTTACCTAACCCCGCCATGAGCTTTAGTTGCCAATAAGGATGACTTTGGAAATTAGCAATTTCGCGGTTTCTTTGCGCCACAATAGCTAAGATTGCTGTCATCCCCCGCCCAATATGAATAGCGGGACGCGCTTTAAATTCTAGGGTAAAGGCCCGCGAACCATTAATTCCTAAAAGCCAGTCCATAATCCCCCGCCCCATCGCTTCATGACCAAAGTTGACATATTCAGGATCCTTATTATCCAAAGGATTACGCAGGTATTGGACAGACGTTTCCACCTGCATATCACCAACCCAGAGACGTTTTTGCGGTAACTTTTGAACCTTTTTAGACATTAATAACATAAATTTATCGAAAATTGACTGTCCTTCACGGTCCGGATCACAACCATTAACGACCACCGCATAACGCCCTGAGGATAATTGTTTTTTGGCTTCTTGGAAATATTGATAGCCCCGTTTTTTATATTGGGCCGTGCGTCGATCATCCCCTTTTTGAGGTTTAATGGGTGTATATTCAAATTTTTCTGGTAATAAAGGTAAGTCTTCTAAGGACCATTTTTTCCAGGCGGGATTGATTTGGTCAGGCTCTTTTAACCCGACGACATTACCTTGGAACTGTAAAACTTCATAGTCAAAGGGAAATGTCTGGCCATATTGGTGGATGGCCTGACGATAAACATCAGCAAGTGACTTTTTTTCCGCAATAATCAGAGCCTTGGGTTTGGTCATTATCTTAACCTCTTTTCGTAAAATTTCTTATCGTTATTGTACCGCAATTTAATTCAATCAATAAAAAACATCATTATTCGTTTTTAAGTTTGATAATTTTCTCTAAAAGGTCAATTTAAACTTGATTTAGTCATATTATGCGGTTAAAATAGACAAAATAACTTAAAAAGCGGATTAAATCCGATTAAAAGCGAACATTTAACGCAGAAAGGAAAATTATATGAATACTAACCAACTAACCCACTTGATTTCCGTCGCCAATGGTCGCCAAAAAGCCGATCTCCTCTTGAAAAACACCCGCATGGTCGACGTTTATCAAGGCAAAATCATTCAAACTGATGTCGCCCTTGTTGATGGTAAAATTGCTGGTTTTGGCAGTGACTATCAAGCTAAAAAAGTTCATGATTTAGCCGGCCAATACCTTGTACCAGGTTTAATTGAAAGTCATATTCATATTGAATCTTCCTATGTTTCACCTGCTGAATTTGGTCGTATTTTTCTTCCCCATGGCACCACTACTATCATGGCTGACCCCCATGAAATCGTCAATGTTGCAGGTTTAGAAGGCCTAAAATACATGTGTGCGGATGCTCAAAATACCGCCTTAGATATTCATTACCTTATGCCTTCTTGCGTACCTGCAACCCCCTTAGAAAGTTCAGGTGCCAATTTAACCGCTACCGATATCGAACCTTATCTACAAGCTGGTAAAGTCGATGGTTTGGCAGAATTCATGGACTTTAAAGGCGTTATTTCCGCGCGGTCAGATGTTATCGCAAAACTGCTCGCTGCTCAAAAAAGCGGTAAACGCATTGATGGTCATGCACCAAAAATTTTCGGTAAGGACCTAAATGCTTATGTGGCTGCCGGAATTTTAAATGACCACGAATGTTCTACGATTGCAGAAATGCACGATCGTATTTCCCGAGGTATGTACGTTATGCTCCGTGAAGGTACCGTTTGTCACGATCTACCCACTCTTCTGAAAGGTGTCACTGCTACCAATAGTCGCCGGTGCGTGCTTGCGGGAGATGATGTTCAAGCAAAAACAGTCCTCACTAAAGGTCACCTAGACCATAATATTCGCCTGGCAATCAAGAACGGGCTTACACCAATCACAGCAATTCAAATGGCAACCTTAAATTCTGCTGAAATGTGTGGGTTAGATGACCGTGGGGCCATCGCCCCAGGTAAGCGCGCCGACTTGCTAGTGGTCTCAGATTTAGAAAATTTTAAGGTAGAGGAAGTTTTTGTCAAGGGGCAATTAACTGCGCGAGCTGGTCACTATCTACCTAAAACCAAACATGCCTCCATTCAAAAAGTTTCCGCCACAATGAAAATTGCAAACTTCACTTCGGATAAACTCAAGCTTAAATTAAAACAAAATAAAGTGCGTGCCATTGAAATTATCCCTGGCGAGGTTTTGACTAACGAAGCTCATGTCGAGGTACAAACTGATGCTGAGGGGGATTTTGTTTACCAAGCTGACCAAGATCTCACCAAAATTGCTGTCGTAGAGCGCCACCACCAAACAGGTCATGTTTTCACAGGTTTACTTAAAGGCTATGGCATTCGGGCTGGTGCTATCGCAATTTCAATTGGGCATGATTCTCATAACGTGATTGTAACCGGGACTAATGATGCCGACATGGCTTGTGCTGTGCAAAACCTCCAGATACAAAAAGGAGGTATTACCCTAGTCAAAGATGGCCAAGTCATTGCGTCCATGCCACTTCCAATTGCGGGTTTGATGAGTAATTTATCCGCCCCAGAAGTTATCGCCCAACAAGACTTAGTTGACCAAGTAGCCCATGAAGAGCTCGGCATTCCTGCCGAAATCAATCCAATTATGACTTTAAGTTTCATGCCTTTAGCTGTAATTCCTAGTCTCAAAATTACTGACCAAGGCTTAGTAGATGTTAATCAACTTGAATTTGTGCCTCTCGAGGTCTAAAATTAAAGAAAACGGCAGATTGCAATAAATAAATTGAACACTTCATCGAAGCATTTTTCGCATAA
>NZ_AZFH01000193.1:0-269 GCF_001435735.1 Ligilactobacillus equi DSM 15833 = JCM 10991 | reverse complement strand
AATTGGTCGGTAATGTTATTACCTTTAGCATCCTTAACCTTAAGTGTTGCTGTATTGGCAGTTAACTTAGTTTGGTCGTAGTCATCATCGAAGGACCAAGTATTATTCAATTCTTGCTTAGTGAATGAGTGACCTTTAAGACCGGTCAAGTCCCAAGTTCCTTCGTAAGTTACGATTTGGTTGTGAGATACGGAAGTACCGTCAATCTTAACACCATCAGTATTTTCTACCACCTTAATTACAACAGGGGAGGATTCTACTGTGTTAGT
>NZ_AZFH01000192.1:0-30840 GCF_001435735.1 Ligilactobacillus equi DSM 15833 = JCM 10991 | reverse complement strand
TTTTTTGTGAAAGTTAGGTGTACCCACTTTGTGTACCTGTCTAAATAGTTTCCAGGTGTTTTTATAATTTTTAATGGCATTCGCCATCATATCACTATCAACACGTTTGTCTTGCATGTACTGGTAATGGTTAGCCATATTTCTAGCGTTTTTACGACTTTCTAACTCACTAATACGGTCAACAACCGTATCAAGAGGTAACTTAACTTGTTTTAGTCGGTATAATTCTTTGTCGATCGCAACCATCTTATTGTAGACAGTTCTACTGATATCAGAATTAACTTTAATAATTTGCTTTTGTTGAGTACTAGGATATATCCGCATTTTTAATCCGTAATAATATGCTAAATCACATATTTTCTTCATTGATTTTCACCTCACTTTCTATGCTTTTATTATATCACAATGAGTGGTATAATAAAAAATAAACATGTATAAATAAAAGGAAAAGAGTTCTATGCAATGACTGATAAAAAAACTAGAATTAAGGATGCAATTTATACTCAAAGATACGTTTATAATCTGCACTTTCATCTTATTTGGTGTACTAAATACAGAAACAAAACTTTTATAACTGATGAATTATCTAATGAAATGAAGGATATCCTTCAACGAGTAGCTGATGATAATGAAATAACCATCGAAAATATGGAAGTTATGCCTGACCATGTACATCTGCTAATTTCTTTTCCACCTAGGAAATCAGCGGTTGATGTTATTAAGGCACTAAAAGGTAGAAGTGCATTTATATTTCTAAAAGCACACCCAGAGATTAAAGAACATCAGTATTGGAGCGGACATTTATGGTCTTCTAGTTATTACTTAGGTTCATTAGGTAATATGAGTAAAGAAACAGTGCAAAAATATATTAATGACCAGAAATATAATGCTATGATGAAAAACTAAAAAAGCCCTCACGGGCTTTTTTAGTTAGGGGCTATCCCTCCATAGGTTAAAACCCATGGATTCCCGCCCCGTGGTCATCGAATATATAATAAAAAATCAATCTAAGAATCCAAATTCGAATTCTTAGATTGATTAAAAATTGTTAAACACAGCGATTCGTAAAGAACCGGAGCGCCCGTTTGTCTTAAGCTTCTGGTTGATAGTCTTTATCGATGATTAAGACAGGCTTAATCGTCTTCCCAGAAACCGAATCTGCATTAGCTTGATTAATATCTTCAAAGTCGTAGAACTTTTCGGTCTTTTCATAGTCAAACCAGCCTAACTTGTTAAATTCGATTAAACGTGGAATATCAACTTGAGGGATGGAGTCACCCATGTTAACTCCGACAACCTTCTTGTCATCCACACAAAGGTCATTCCAAGTAGATAATTCAACCAAATGAGGCGTTACCGCAATGGCAGCACAGGTTCCACCTTGTGCTAAAGCCGCCACAGAATCCTTGATGACCGCCGGAATTCCCGTAGTATCAACGGTCCAATCGACACCGTAACCATTAGTTAATTCCCTAATTTTTTCAACTGCATTTTCTTCCTTACTGTTAATAGCATGCGTTGCCCCTAATTCTTGGGCTAATTTCAAACGTTCAGGCACGATATCAACAGCAATCACCTTGATACAGCCAGAAATCTTACCGGCCATCATGGCAGCTAACCCAACGGCCCCGGTTCCAAAGACAGCAATGGTGTCTCCAGGCTTTGGTTGCAAGGTATTAAAGACGGTCCCAGAACCAGTTACGTAACCACAGCCTAAAGGACCTGCCTTCCGCAAATCGACACTTTCGTCAACCTTAACGGCATTTCTTTGGTCAACCACTGTGGTCGTGGTAAAGGATGATTGATTGAACATGTCAGAAACATGCTTACCATCAATTTGGAAGTGGTCTTCACCATCAGCCCGCGTCCCTGACAAATTGTACTTCGCATAGGAACGACATTGGGTTGGAATTCCCTTTAAACAATTATCACACATTCCGTCTGAGTAGAATGATAAAATGACATGATCACCAGGCTTGAAATTGGTAACTTGAGAGCCAACTTTTTCCACAATTCCGGCACCTTCATGTCCTAAGACCACAGGGTACCCAAGGCTAGCATCACCTTTCCGAATGGCTTCGTCAGAGTGACAGATTCCAGAAGCCACCATATGGATTTGTAAGTCAGTGGGACCAACAGCATGTAATTCTACGTCATCACGAACTTCAAAATCAGCACCGACTTCAGGTACAACGGCTGCTTTAATTTTCATAATAGATTACCTCTTCTTGTTTTAATTTACGCCCTTATTATAAACTTCACAAGCAACCGTTTTCAATGACATTTATTCACATTTTAAGTATCATATCTACACTTTTTGACTAATAGCTGACACTACCATCCCCGAAATCAACTTCTTGACATTTCTTCCAGGAAGGACACGACTCCAGGTGATCATTGACCAAACCACAGGCCTGCATCAAAGAATAACAGGTAGTCGGTCCCACAAATTTAAAGCCTAACTTCTTGAGCTTCTTGGCTAAACGTTGAGCGATGGCATCTTGACTCGGAACTTCTTCACTAAATTGCCAGTGATTTAAGATTTGCTGGTGCCCAACCTCATCCCATAAAAGATCATATAAGCTCACTTGTGAATTAGCTAACTTTTGGAGCACCTGAGCATTGTTAATAGTTGCCTCAATCTTGCCCCGATGGCGAATAATAGTTTCGTTTTGTAAGAGTCGGGTCACGTCATCTGCAGTAAAGCGGGCTACCTTTTGCCACTCAAAATCGCAAAAAGCCGCCTTAAACCCATCGTATCGCTTCAAAATCGTTAGCCAAGATAAACCCGCCTGAAAGCTCTCTAGTACCAACATCTCGTATAATTTATTTTCATCATAAACCGGCTTCCCCCATACCTCGTCATGGTATTTTTCGAGTAAAGGATGGGTCAAAGCCCATGGACACTTATCCATCAAAATCACCCCTCTATTATATAAATACGCAAAAAATTTTATTTTAAGCTTTTTTTCTGCCAATTATTGCCCATCAAAGCCAAAATTAATAAACTTGCCCCGGTAACCATAATCGCTCCTAATCCTTGATGCAAGACCTGACGCAAAATTGGTAAAAGTTCTTGCGGTAAAGTTACGGCCGTTTGCGCATCAGTTAACTTGTTTAACATTTTCAAGTTAATGTGGGCATGTTGACTGACACCTTGGGCTAACTTTTGATTAAGCACAATTCCATAAGTCGCCGACATTAAGGATTGAGCTAAGATTCGCATCAAATAAGAAATTGAAGTTGCTACCCCTAAATCAGGCCCTGCATCTTCTTGGACCTTAACTTGTAAAATTACAAAAACCAAACCAACACCAAAGCCCGCAAAGATCCCGGCACCCATTACCCAAACTAAGGAAGCTTGTAGCGATAAGAAAGTCATTATTAGTAGTGTTAGCAAAATCGTTATCAGTCCCACATTTAAGGTTGTCTTAGCACGAAAATGATCTTGAAAGTAAGTTGCCATTTGGGTTCCGATAATATCAGCCACAGCGTTGGGAATCAGGGTCAAGCCCCCAAATAAGGCACTTAGCCCTAGCAGGCCTTGCGCCCAAACCGAAGCATAAGTGTTATAGGCAATAAAGCCACCCCAAGCTAACCCAAAAATGAGAAAGTCCCGTACTAAAGTCCCATTGTGAAAAATTCGTCTTTGAATCAATGGTGCTTCAACACGACCTTCCCACCACCAGAAAAGCCCCAACAAAAGCAGACCCAAAAACACGAACAGCAAAATCCACTCCACTCTGGTTAGCCCAACTAATTGTAGCCCTACTAAGAACGCGCATAACCCGCTCACTAATAGCCCCGCACCTAAGAAATCAAACTGGAATTGATGTGTTGGCACTTCTTCTTGATAATTAACTTGTAGTAACCAGATTGTTAGCAAACCCAGTGGGATATTGATATAAAAAATCCATTCCCAAGCCAAAAAATCAACAATTATCCCACCTAAGAGGGGCCCGAAAATCGAGGCCAACGAAAAACTTGCCCCTAAAAAACCCATGGCCTTCGTCCGCGCATGAAGATTAGCGATGATTTTACCTAAAATTACATAGGGTAAACTCCCCATACCTCCACCACCAATCCCCATGATGGTCCGCGCTACTAGAAAAAAGTAAATATTGGGTGCCACGGCTTCGGCAAGTGATGCCAAAATAAAAATTATCAGGGCAATCTGAAAGGTCCGTTTGTAACCTATGATTTCACCAACCTTTCCCCAGATAGGGGTTGACATACAAACTCCCAACAGAAATACAGCCACAATCCACCCCATAAATTGAATTCCTTGTAAATCTGCAATAATCGCTGGCAAAGCCGTATTAATAATGGTCGCATCCAATCCTGACATGATATTAGCCAAAATTAAGGCTCCAGTAACGGCTTTAATTTGTTTTTGCTTCACAATAAATTCTCCTCTCTTCTATCACAATCCTTACTGATTATAACAATAAATGGCTTTTATTTATACTCTCTTAACCTCTATAGCCAAAATTAAAAATTATGCAAAAAAGTACTACTTTTATTCCTTCTCTGCCACCATGGCATAAAAAAAGAGTTCAGTCGATACACTGAACTCTTTTTCACTTTAGATGTAAGGAGCTAACTTAGCTTCAAGTTGTTCCTTTGAGTGGTAACCCACGATGGATTCTACTACTTGACCATCTTTCTTAATTAGCATAGTTGGAATACTCATAATCCCAAACTTAGCAGCAGTTTCTTGGTTTTGGTCCACATCAACCTTGTTGAAGTTAACCTTGTCCCCCATTTCTTCTGCTAATTGTTCCACGACGGGTGATTGCATCCGACAAGGACCACACCATGTTGCCCAGAAATCAGTGAATGTCACGCCTGTAGCGGTTTCTTGCTCGAAAGTTGCATCAGTTAAATCTTTAACCATATTAATTTCCTCCATTTACTTACTTTCTAAAAGTAAGTTTACTCTAAACGGTGCTAAAAAGCAAGTCATTAGTTTGCTAGAAACTAATTATATCATACACCGCTTATTTATATAACTCTTTTAGCTTAGTCACATCAGTTGATTCAATGCCGTGTTCCGAGCCTCGTGGATACATAACTGAATTATAATCATCTGTGTGTGCCAAGCCCATGGCGTGTCCGAGTTCGTGTTCGGCAGTATTAACGACTCTTGACCACGAATATTGGCTCAGATAGTAAGTATTAAGATATCCTGTTGCCTTAGTGAAGTAGGCACTTGAGCCATCATAACTTTGCACGTATTCCGTTTTAGTGACCCCAGCCTCACCAGTCGTTGACTCATTTTCCGTTTTCAAAACAATATCGGCCTTCTCTTCATCGGAGGCCATGGTCAGTTTGAACACTCCGTAGCTATTCCATTTTTGGATAGCCTCTTGCCAGGCTTGACGGTAATTGGCTTCATCATCGGCAATATCAATATAGACCGTTGCTGAATTTTGTTTCCATTTAGGTGTCACATCGGCGTCCGAAGTACTGCTTTGCGAACTAGTTTCCTGACCACTACTATCAAAAGTCCAGCGCCCCGAAGAGCTACCGGGCTCGGTTTGTTTGGCTTGAATGCCACTTCCTAAACCAAGATAGCCTTTAATTTGTTTGATAAAGGTTTCCCACTGCAAACTAACCGCCGTATTAACGTCTTTATATAAACTGTCTGTTCTAATTTCTTGTACTTGATTTTGTAATTTAGGACTCGCTTGATAGCTGTAAACTAAGCTACTGCCCACTAATAGGATTAGCAAAATTTTTCGCAATTAATAAATCCCTCCTCATTTAACATCATACCACAAGTTTAAATTTCACTAATAAAATGGAAGTACAATTATCAGAAATTTAATAAAAGAAAACTATCCTGCCGCTAAGCAAGATAGTCTGCAACTTATTTGGTTACCTTTACGGTGACATCACCGAAGCCTCGATCAAAACGGGCTTCCCATTTACCTGCCTTTAAAGCAGGAGGTAAAAGGAAGGTTCCGGAAGAAACAACCTGACCTTTTTTCAAGCCACCCTTACCTTGAGCATCTAGAGTATCGACTAACCACTTCAAAGCCTTGAGTGGATTACCGAGTACTTCACTAGCCTGACCACCCCCTACTTTTTCATCATTGAAGAATAAGTCAGCTTGCACCTTAGCGACATCCGCAACATCTGCAAACACCTCTTGGGTATCACGCTCAAAACCATAAACGACCAAGCCCCCGACTGCGCAATCAGACATCACCATGTACTTGGATAGATCTGGGAACCAATTAACAAAACGCGCATCCGGTACTTCAACTGCGCCGGCAACCGTCGTCTTGGTAAATAAGTCTTCCAGACTGGCACTGGCATCTAAATCTTCCTTGGCCCGAAAGGCAAGTTCGACTTCCACCAAGGGTTCATTTAAATTTTGCAAGGAAACCGTGGCTGGGGCCATTAAGAAACGGTCCGCCACTTGCGCCCCGTACAAAGGACAATCAGATTCAAACATTTTTTGGGTTTGTTCACTGGTCAAAGAAACCTTGTAACCGCCTACGGGTTCACCCTTAAGTTCCATGACCCGGGCTTGGACTTGGTAGGCACTTTGATCATCGCTGACAACCTCTTGCCAGTCACTTTCTTTTAAGGCGTCTACTTCTTGATAAGCTCGGTATAAAGCTTGTGCAAATGCTTCTTGTTTAGCAGTTAATTGATTAGTCATAATAAATTCCTCCATTTTTGAGAAACACTCACCCTATGCTCACACGTGAGTGCCTGTAATTTGATTTTGTTAAGTAATTGTTTCTAATGCCACTAATGTCTCCGTCCGACATGACACTCACCTTCCTTTTTATTAAAATCTCCTCAAACACAAAAACGTCCCTCATAACTCCCGCCATGGGGGAATTACAAAGGACGTTTCAAACGTGGTACCACCTTTTTTTGCAAGTTTCCTTGCCTCACACGAGCGGCTAGGTTGCCCTAGCGATTCGTTGCCACGGTAATGGGTGGACCCAGCGTATTCTCCGTTACCATCGATACGCGACTCACAGATGATTTTTCCCAAAGCCCTTGGTTAGGTTCGCAGCGCCACCTAATCTCTGATTTCCCAGACTTTCGTACTTGTTCTGCTCTTCGTCTTTGTATTTGATGGTTCATATCATAAAACCAAAAATGAAAAAAGTCAACCGTAAAATTAAAAAAATATCATTACAATCTAAAAAACCATCACCAAAAATGGCAATGGTTCATAACCTCTTAACCTAATTGCGTTTGTAAGTCCGCAATCCGGTCTTGAGTGGCTTGTAATTTACTTTGGTAATCAGCTAACTTTGCCTTTTCGCCTGCTACGACCTCTTCTGGTGCATTGGCTACGAAACGTTCATTTCCCAGTTTCTTTTCGGCCCGAGTAACTTCGCCTTCAAGCTTCTTAGCTTCCTTTTGCAGACGAGCAACTTCAGCATCCAAGTCTACCAAATCACCTAATGGAATGTAAACTTCAGCCCCAGTAATCACAGATGTTAAGGCCAAGGATGGTGCTTCAATATCAGAGGCAATCGTTAATTCCTTAGGGTGGCAGAAGCGGTCAATGTAGTCGCGGTTAGTTTCAAACATCGTCTTTAATTCGGCATCAGAAGTCTTAATCATCAAGTCAATTGCACTAGACATTGGGGCATTCACTTCAGCTCGTTGCATCCGTACCGCCTTGATTAAGTCAATTAAGACGCCCATTTGCTTTTCAGCATCTTCGTTCTTAAATTCAGTGTGAACTACTGGGTAAGCAGCGGTCACGATGGATTCACCTTCATGTGGCATTGTTTGCCAAATTTCTTCGGTCACAAACGGCATCACAGGGTGCAAGAGACGTAAAGTTTGGTCTAAGACATAGCACAGGATGTTTTGCGTGTTAGCCTTCAACTTAGCGTCAGCGCCATTAAGGTTTTCCTTAGCCATTTCAATGTACCAGTCACAAAGGTCGTTCCAGATAAAGTTGTAAAGGGCTCGGTCGGCTTCCCCAAATTCGAAACGTTCAAAGAAGTCGGTAACCTTTTCAACGGTATCGTTCAAACGACTTAGAATCCACTTGTCAGCTAATTGCCATTCACTCTGAGCTGGCAATTCCGCCTTCGTATTTTCATCCAAATTCATGATAACGAAACGACTCGCGTTCCAAATCTTGTTGATAAAGTTCCAAGCAGCATCCATCTTTGCGTAAGAGAAACGGACGTCTTGACCCGGAGTGGAACCGTAAGTTAAGAACCAACGTAAAGCATCGGTCCCATACTTATCGATGACGTCCATTGGGTCAATCCCATTACCTAAGGACTTAGACATCTTGCGGCCTTGCTCATCCCGGATTAAACCATGAATTAAAACATTATTAAATGGACGGTGGCCTGTAAATTCAACGGATTGGAAAATCATCCGAGAAACCCAGAAGAAGATGATGTCGTAACCAGTAACTAAAGTATTAGTTGGGAAGTAACGCTTGTAATCTTCGGCATCAGTATCTGGCCAACCCATGGTTGAAAATGGCCATAAAGCACTAGAGAACCAAGTATCTAATACGTCAGGATCTTGTTCCCAGTTTTCAATGTCCGCAGGGGCTTCCATGCCAACGTAAGTTTCCCCGGTGTGCTTGTTGTACCAAGCAGGAATTTGGTGACCCCACCATAGTTGTCGGGAGATAACCCAGTCATGAATATTTTCCATCCAGTGTTGGAAAGTCCCTTCAAAACGTGGTGGGTAGAATTCAACGCGTTCGTCGTCTGTGTCTTGGTTATCCAAAGCCGCTTGAGCTAAAGGCTTCATCTTCACAAACCATTGCGTTGAAAGACGCGATTCTACTTGAACCCCAGTTCTTTCAGAATGTCCCACAGAGTGAACGATTGGTTCGATATTAATCATGTAACCTTGGTCTTCCAAGTCCTTAACAATGGCTTTGCGGGCATCAAAGCGGTCCATACCATTGTACTTACCAGCCAATTCATTCATGGTACCATCTTCATTCATGGTGTTGATTCTTTCCAAATCATGACGGTTACCAACTTCAAAGTCGTTAGGGTCGTGGGCTGGAGTAATCTTCACCATCCCCGTCCCAAATTCAATATCAACATAAGAATCCGCAATAATTGGAATGTGACGGCCTTGGAGTGGCAAGATAACCTTCTTACCTACCAATTCCTTGTAACGTTCGTCATCGGGGTTCACGGCTACGGCCACGTCACCCATCATCGTTTCTGGACGGGTCGTTGCAATTTCAATGTAGTTCTTCCCGTTGAAAGTAAAGTTTTCGTCCTCAAAGAAATACTTCACATGGTAGAAGGCCCCTTGGTCATCTTTGTGGATAACTTCGATGTCAGATAAGGCAGTCCGTGCCTTAGGGTCCCAGTTGATGATAAATTCACCCCGGTAGATTAAACCTTTGTTGTAAAGGTCGACGAAGACTTTCCGTACTGCTTTAGATAAACCTTCATCTAAAGTGAAGCGTTCGCGATCATAATCAACCGAAATCCCCATCTTTGCCCATTGTTGCTTGATAATGGCAGCATACTCATCTTTCCATTCCCAAGTCTTTTCCACGAATTTTTCCCGACCTAAGTCATAGCGAGAAACCCCAGATTCAGCTAAACGTGCTTCCACTTTGGCTTGAGTTGCAATCCCAGCGTGGTCCATCCCTGGTAACCATAAGGTATCAAAACCTTGCATCCGTTTTTGACGAATAATTAAATCTTGTAAAGTTGTATCCCAGGCGTGACCTAAGTGCAATTTACCCGTCACATTTGGGGGAGGAATTACGATAGAATATGGCTTTGCATCAGGGTTGCCACTAGGCTTGAAGACGCCGGCTTCAACCCATTTTTGATAACGACCCGGTTCAACTTGACTTGGGTCGTATTTTGTTGACATTTCTTTAGTCATCAAATCTTCCTTTCTTATCATACCGCGGGAAACAAAAAAGCACCGCCATCCTTAATATAGGACGACAGTGCCGTGGTACCACCTAAATTGGGCTTTCATGCCCCGCTTGTTTACTGTTAACGAATGTAAATCCGGTTGGCCCTACTTAATTTTCAAGCCAACAGCTCCCAAGCTACCCGTATCCATCCGTTTTCATAATCTTCCAGCCAAGGATTATGTCTCTTGAAAAAACTTGCCTGAATACTCCTCTTGGTTCATTGCTTATAAGCATAATTTTAAGCGCAAACGCCCTCGTGGTCAAGTCCATTTTCCACAAAAATTCCCACAGCACATATTTTATACAAATTGCTGTCGTGCTCGTAAATACCGCCTCAAAGCATCCTGCCAAGATGGTAATGGGCTAAAGCCAGTAGCGACTAATTTACTTTTATCCAAGCGACTATTATGGGGCCGAGGGGCTTTACTAGCCATATAGCTTGTGCTTGTCACTGGTAAAACGGTAACTGCTTGGTTCGCTTGTTTGAAAATTTCAGTCGCAAACTCCGCCCAAGAAAGATAACCACCCTCATTACTAGCATGATAGTAACCATACTGCTCACTTGCTGCCATCTCCACTAAAAGACAAGCTAAGTCCTCCGTATAGGTGGGGGTGCCGATTTGATCTGCAACAACTGATATACTATTTTGCTGGGTCGCCAATTTTAACATTACCTCAACAAAATTACTACCACCTAGACCAAAAACCCATGAAGTGCGAACAATAAAGTATTTGGTTAAACTCCGTGCGACAGCCAATTCCCCTGCTAGCTTACTCTGGCCGTAAAAATTTATGGGTTGATAGCACTTGTCATCCGCCTGCCACGGTTTTTGTCCGCTTCCATCAAAGACATAATCACTTGAAAGATAAATCAGCTTTGCATCCACTTCACGCGCGGCCCGAGCTAGGTTAGCAGTACCCTCAACATTAGTTTGCCAAATTAGATTCTGCCATTTTTTATCTTCAGCTGCATCCACTGCCGTCCAAGCCGCACAATGAATAATGACATCTGGGCGAACGGTAGCTACCACGCGCGCAACTTTCGCCGCATCTCTAATATCTAAAGTCAAATACGCGCTCATTTCACTTGCCTTAGTGGTCGTACCAACGCCAACTTGTCCGCTGCGTTTTATCGCCCGCATCACCGCCTGACCTAGCTGGCCAGACGCCCCGGTTACCAAGTATTTCATTCCTTCATCCTTTCTTTAATTCCTGCGCATACCTCGCCTCCACCACAGCCTTGTCCTTTTTCCACCAGTCCCGATGTTCCTGATACCAAACAATCGTAGCTCGCAAGCCTTGCTGAAAGTCCGTATATTGTGGTTGCCAGCCTAACTCACGCTGCAATTTACTAGCGTCAATAGCGTAACGTAAATCATGGCCTGGACGATCCCGCACCCAATCATAAGCATCTAAAGGTTGGCCCATAGTTTCAAGAATGGCGGTTAAAACTTCTTGATTGCTTTTTTCACCATTAGCGCCAATTAAGTAAGTCTCACCAATCCGTCCAGCAGTTAAAATCTGCCACACGGCGGCTGAATGATCATCAACGTAAATCCAATCGCGCACATTTTGCCCGGTTCCGTATAACTTAGGACGAATTCCGCACAAAATATTAGTGATTTGGCGCGGAATAAATTTTTCAATATGCTGATAAGGCCCATAGTTATTTGAACAATTGGATAGCGTCGCCCGTAAACCAAAGGAACGTACCCAGGCTCGCACTAACATATCTGACGCTGCCTTGGAGGCCGAATAAGGACTCGAAGGGCGATAGGGACTATCTGGGGTAAACTTGCCCCCATCCAAAGGCAAATCGCCATAAACCTCATCCGTCGACACATGATGGTAACGCACGTCATACTTTCGACAAGCTTCCAATAAGACCGCTGTCCCCACAATATTGGTCTGAATAAATGGCTTAGGATTTTGCAACGAATTATCATTATGACTTTCAGCTGCAAAGTGTACCACGGCATCCGTTTGCTTCACTAACCTATCTACTAAATTTTCGTCACCAATATCCCCCACAACCAACTGTAAACGCTCACTAGGTAAACCGGCCAAATTTTCCCGTTTCCCCGCATAAGTCAACTTATCTAGCACTGTAACTTGCACTTCGGGATGTTTTTCTATCACATAACGTACAAAATTTGCGCCAATAAAACCTGCACCACCAGTTACCATTAATTTTTTCAAGATTGCTTCCTCCTAAATTTTCCCGTAAACAAAAGGATTGTTTTGTCTAAATTCCGCTAGAGTCGGTAGTTGTGTATCCTTTGGCGAAAGAAGGGCCTGGTCTACAGCGAGAGGCCAAATTCCTGACAGTTCCGGTGTTTGCCAAGAAATCCCTCCTTCAGCTTGTTTGCAGTAATAGTTATCACATTTATACAGAAAATGTACCTCATCTGTCAAGGTAACAAAGCCATGTGCAAAGCCCTTAGGCACCAAAAGTTGACGCTGATTATGACCCGTAAGCAGATAGCCTTCCGTTTTTAAATAGGTGGGCGAACCTTGGCGTAAGTCAACTAAAACATCATACACTACTCCAGTAACCACACGAATTAGTTTTGTTTGGGCAGCCTCGCCGGTTTGGAAATGTAGCCCCCGTAGGACCCCGGCTTGGCGTGAATAGGAGTGATTATCTTGGACAAAATCTTGGCGAATACCGACTTCTTTAAAATCACGCGCCGTGTAACTTTCACTGAAAAATCCACGTTGATCCCCGTGCACCGTTGGCGTCAGTAACTTAACATCTTGTAAATTGGTTGGGTGTACCATAAATTTAGCCATTTTCCGCTACCTCCTCTTGCGCTAGACGTAATAAGTAACGCCCATAGTCATTTTTCTTTAAAGGCTGAGCCAAAGCAAATAACTGAGCCTGAGAAATCCAACCTTGTCGGTAAGCAATTTCTTCTAAGCACGCCACCTTGATATTTTGCCGTTTTTGAATAGTAGCAATAAAACTTGCTGCCTCCAACATCGCATCCGGTGTCCCAGTATCTAACCAGAAATAACCACTTCCCATAAGTTTCACTTCCAACTTCCCACGTCGCAAGTACTCCCGATTAATATCCGTAATTTCTAACTCTCCGCGTGCTGAAGGCGTTAAGTCTGAAGCAATTTCAACCACTTCATTATCATAAAAATACAGGCCTGTGACAGCATAATTACTCTTGGGTTCTTGTGGTTTTTCTTCCAATGATAAAGCCCGCTTTTGGGCATCAAACTCCACCACCCCGAAACGCTTAGGGTCGTCTACTTGATAACCAAAAACCGTTGCTCCTAGCGGATTTTTCGCTGCCGCCTGTAATTTATGAGCCAAGCCATCACCATAGTAAATGTTATCCCCTAAAGCTAAACAAACCTGATCATTACCGATAAAGTCCCGCCCTAAAATAAAAGCTTCCGCCAAACCCTTTGGTTCAGTTTGGACCTGATACGACAAATTTACCCCCCAGTCAGAGCCATCCCCTAAAAGCTGTTTAAACAGCGGTAAATGCTCCGAGCGCGCAATCACCAAAATTTCACGAATACCAGCTAACATCAAAGTTGACAAGGGATAATAAATCATGGGTTTATCATAAATAGAAATCAGCTGTTTAGAGACCCCACGTGTGGTAGGATATAACCGACTGCCTAATCCTCCTGCTAAAATAATGCCTTTCAATTTTTTCATTCCTTTCCCAAAAGTTGATATGCTACTAAATCATGACACGTTTGGCGCTCACTATCTGTCGGCCAAGTTTGATAATCACCATAAAGTTGCTTCAAAAGTATTGCATACTTCTTCGGTACCGCTAACTTGTGACCCGCAAACTCCCAATCCACACATTCCTGCAAAATTTGTGTGCTAAAAACTTCTTGATAGCCTAAAATTCCACAAACTGCTGAAACTGGACTCTGTCGCGCAAGCGCTTCAGCTTCAGAGGCTAAAGCCGTTAGTTCGTAATCTTTAAATAACCACCGAAGCCCCCTGGCAGCTAGCCGCTTTGTCCCATGACGACTTTTTAAATTCAAATACTTGGCCATCAAAACATTGCGCCGCCATTGAAAACGCCAACTATGCCACCTTCTTAACCATAAATTTTCTGGTAAAAAATCTACCGGAAAAATATCAAGATAAAGGCCATGATGAATCGCATGTGGTGCCAAAGCGGCTTCTTTAAAAAGGGTATTATTAATCCGAATTTTATCGTATAAAAAATGATACTCCGGATCAGTTTGGCGACTTTGATAAAAATACTTTTTACTATCAAGTTCCTGCGCACACACCTGACGCAAACGCTCGTAGTCAGCCCGCGGTAACATAATGTCCACGTCATCATCCCAAGGAATAAAGCCACCATGCCGAATCGCTCCTAATAAAGTCCCGTAAGCCAAGCTATAAGTAAGACCATGACGGCGACAAAGACGATCAAGCTCTACTAAAAGTTCTAATTGTAAAGCCTGAATCCGTGTTAATTCCACCTTACTTAACATTACCCTGCCCCTTTCGTAAATAAGCCACCATTATTTTCAAAGTTTGACTTCTAAAAAGCCACATAATAGCTAGATAAATTACCCCCGCAACAGCTACCGTTTCCACAACTCTTAAAACCAAATGTGAATGCAACCATTCTTGCCAAAAAAGTCCACTCACTAACATCACTAAAGAACCACCAAGTGCTTTAAACTGATCTGAAAGCGTAAAAATTATCGGTAAATATTCCCGCGCTCCATAAGCTGTCACCGCTAACAACACTATTTCCGCAATAATTGTTGTTAGCGCAGCCCCAGCAATTCCTGCTAATGGGATTAACCAAAAGTTCAGCAAAACATTCACTACGGCACTAGCTATACTAGCCCAAACCACATATTTTTCTCGCTGCAAAACTACCAATAAGCCCTGCCCTAAAACATTCGCAAACACACCAAAAATTAACGCTAACGCCAATAAAGCCAAGGTCGGTGCTGCCACCAAGTAAGTTGGTGTCGCTAAGATTAACAAAGCTTCGCGTCGCAGCAAAATAATTCCCATCATTAGTGGATATGCAAAAAAACTCGTTACCGCAATGATTTGACGTAATAAAGTCCTAAAAGCTTGTTCATCTTGCCTTTGCACATAAGCTAAACGTGCCAGCGTAGTTGTAATAGCTGAGTTAATGAGCTGTTTTGTAACCGCATAGACCTTGGTGGCCACTGCATATAAACCAACTGCCTGATTGGAAGCCAAAAGTCCTAGTAAAGTTATATCGGCGTTTAAATACACCATCGTTGTCAAACTCGTAATAAAAAAGAGCCACAGCGATCCGCGGTACTGAGACCAGTTCGTTTGCCGTATCAAGGATAATTTGACATATTTACGGGTATATAAAAAATTACTCAAATTCCCTACGCTAGCTACCAATGCTAATAAGAACACGTAAAGCAAGACATCACTATCGTCTTTGACCCACCTAAACATCAATAATATCGACACAACATTAATCAAAATCGTTCGTAGGGTAAGATAGAGAAAATCTTCAAAAATAAAGCACAGCCAATCAACGGCTAAAGGCACACTTAGCACTGTCAAACTCAAAATTATCACATAGGGACGGTAGGCCATTAATGGTGTGGGTAAAATCATTACCAGCCCTAACAAAATTAGAGCTATACTTGTCGTTATCACATTGATAGAAAAAACTTGCCGTGCAAAAGTCTTAAATGAAGTAGGTTGATCACGTAAAGGAGCCCCGGTCCGTACCGCGAATTGCAAAATCCCAAACTGAGCTAGAATCGCAAAATAACTTACTAATGTCTGACTAAAATTGACCTTACCTAAATTACTCACGGATAAAACCCGTGTGATATAAGGATAAGTTAGTAGTGGGAAAGCAAGGTTCGTCAAAGTCTTCACAATTCCTAAGATGGCATTTAAACTCATTGACCTATGTTTCATCACTTTTTTCGCCACCTTCGCATCAATTTCACTCCAAATACCAAGCCGATATTTCCATACAATAAAAATCCAGCCTCGATTTTTTTCCGTCCTGGTAAATACTGCCAAAAACGGTAACGATACTTAGCAAGTTCTGTGCGGAGCATTGTTTCATAAGGGGCTAATTTCGTTAAAGGATAATCTTCAAGCAAAAAACACTCCTTAACATGAATTAAATCGTAAAGATAACTCGCAAAAGCCAAGGTTGCCAATTCATCATCATAAGTCTGCCGGACTGCCCAATAGCGTTCGGAGGCGGCCTGCAGTTCATCCAAACGAATTTGCTGATCGCGGCGACTCATAGTCGAACCTTCGCGTTTCAAATAATACATCATTGGCTGGCGCAAAAAGGCCACCTGCTTTGCACGTTGGAACAACCGATGACTTATGGCTGCATCTTCAAACAGTCGTCCTGGTATAAAGCGTAGCCCTTCAAAAAGTTCCCGACGATAAATCCGTGCCCCCACCGAAGATGAGGTTCCTTCATTCGCTAGTAAAAATTTCATTGCTTGCCGATTATCAAAGACCCCCTCCGGCCCGCTCATGCTAAAAACTGGTTTAATCTGCCCATTATGATGATAATGGTAGTAATTTGCTGTCACCAAATCAGCCTTTGACTCTAATAAAGCTGCCAAGCCTTGCGTCAAAAAATCCGGCGTCAACCAATCATCGGCATCACAAAAAGCTAGGTACTCACCTTGTGCAGCTTCAAGACCTGCATTGCGCGCCACGGCTTGTCCCTGGTTTTCCTGGTGAAGAGCTCGAATTCTAACATCACTTTGGGCATATTGTTGGCACAAAGTCCCCGATTGGTCGGTAGAACCATCATTAATTAAAATTAATTCCCAATCCTTGTAGCTTTGCTTTAATACAGAAGCTACACAACGACTGAGATATTCCGCAACATTATAGACTGGCACAATAATTGAAATCACATTTTTCCTCCTCATAAGTTTGACGTAAAACCTGCTGACGTCCCCGCGCGAGCGCTAAAATATTCAGCCACATCCAGAAAACTCCTAAGTCTAAATCTGGCACGGCAATCGATAAAGTGACTACACAACCTAGTACTGCCCAAACTGCGCTCAAATAATCCCTACTATACATATTTCGTGGCTTAAATAATGGAGCCACTAAGCTTAGGATAAAACCCACATAAATTACTAACCCACAGATTCCTTGTTCGGCTAGCAAGGTGTGCCAGATATCATTGGCTCGTTTTTCCTTATAACCAATTCCAAAGACTGGTGACCCTAAAAAAGTCCGATAGGCTTCTGCATTCCAATTTAAGCGTGAATTTGCTGAACCTCCTGCCAACTTGGAAAACAAAACGCGATCTAAGACCCCGTAACAAGCAAAATACATGGCTATCCCCACTGCGCCGCCACCAAGCAAAAGTCCTAAACTGCTACTACCTTTTTGAGCTAATAAAATGTAAAAGAGACCTGTCACCATTAAGGCTCCATAAGCTGTCGAGGACATGGACAAGCCAATCTCAAGTAGTAAGAACCCTAAAATTGCTAGGTTACCCCAAGTTTTAGGTTGGCTCAAAAAGAAAAAGAAGGCTCCCACTGCAAAACTAGCAAAATAAGATGGTTCCATAAAGGTCGCAAAAAGGCGGAAATAAATTTCTGGAGTCCAGAATTTAACGATATAAGATAAATTACCATCATCAATACTAGGTACCTTGCCATCATTCCAAAAAAATTCACTAATTAGCATAAATTTTGGCAACACATGCACCGACATTAACAACTGTAAAAAACCAACCACCAGGATATAAATCGTCACCCCCCGCACTAAGCGTAAGAGATAACCTGCCGGAATTAACTTACCAGCCACATACATGTAGTAAAAACAGATGATATAGCTCGCTAATTGCCAAATTTTTAAGGCGTTAGTCCCAAAAGTACCTTGTAAAAAGGATAAACAAATAATATAGCCTAGCATCATTAAAACCCATAACCGCGTCCGCCAAGGCTGAGTTTCTAAAGGAAACTTGCCTAAAATTAGTTTCCTAGCTCCCACCATTAGAAACATCACGCCTCCAAAAAGCAAAGAAGTTAAAACCTGCGCCCCCACCACCAAACCATCAAATTCCCAAAAGTTGGTACTTTGTAAGGTCCCCGCTACAATCACTAAGGTCACTAAATATTCAATTTGATTACTTAAAAAAACAAGCAAACAGGCCAAAAACAAGAGTAGCATCCAGACAAAACCAAAATACGTCATTTTGTGCTCCTTAAATCCCGTAAAGGGCTTGAAGTTGCTCCAAACATGCCGTCAAGCGATAACGTTCTAGCCGCCGATCGGGTTGGACTCGCATGCGACCTAATGCTAGTAACTGCTCACTCCAACGTTTAGCCCCCGCGTCTAAAGGTAGATATATTAGTTGTGAACTAACTTGAACATCTTTAGGTGCTTGGTCGGAAGCCAAGGTCGGCAAGCCTGCGACTTGCGCTTCTAATAAAACCATCCCAAACCCCTCCCACTTAGATGGCAAAACAAAAGCATCCATCGCTTGTAACCAAGCAGGCACTTCGTTGCTTAAACCTAAGAAGTATACCTCGTCAGCCAAGCCTAGAGCATAGGCTTGAGCCTTAACTTTCGCTAACTGTTTACCTTGCCCTAATAAAAGTAACTGTGCTTTAACGCCCGCAGTTCGTAACTGCTTTAAAATTTCTAGCAAGAAGGCTTGATTTTTCTGCTCATTAAAATTTCCCACATGTCCCAGTAAAAAAGTATCCTCTGCAACACCTAATGCTAAGCGACGTTCCTTACGTTTAGCCACGTCAAAACGATAGCGCTCGATATCAATGGCATTAGGTAATACGCTAAATCTTCTCGGCCCAAACAACCAACGTCCCGCTAACTCCGAACACGCCACAGCTTGTGTATAACTCGACCTAAAAATAGGACTTAACAACCAATGGCCCAAGCGTTGACTACAACGTGAATTATGACTGTGAGCAATCCGAATCGGCACACCATAAAACTTAGCTAAGTTTAGTTCCAAAGCCATGGTGCTACTATTGCCATGGACATGTAAAACCTCAAAGTTTTCGGACTTTAATAAGCGACGCAAAGCTCTAAGATATGATCCCAAGGCTTTTTGGCGATGCGGTAAAAAATGTAAATTACAGCCTAAGCCCCGTAATTGATTTAAAACCGTTGCCTCCCTTACCCCCGTGATACCCACAGTAATCTCTAATGCCACCCCTTTTTGTTTCAAAGCTTCGAGATAGTTCAACATATGCTGAGTAATCCCACCAACCCCCAAGCCAGCCGTATTAATAATTAAAATTTTTTTCACGCCCGTCTCTTCCTTTCTGTATGCCAGGGTAAAACCGCTTGCTTTCTCCCGTCTCGTCGGCCTTTAATTATAGCTTTAATAACCGATAACTTATCTTGAGCCCGTAAAAAACTAGCTAAATTAAACGTTAGCCAAAAGCCAGCATAAGATTTAGCTCCAAAACTATCATAACCAATCATCCCCTGGCCTTTAAACTTACGGTTAACATAAATCACATTGCGATTACAGTAGTAAACTCTTACAGGATTAACTGCTTTTCGGTAACCCAACTTAGCAAAATTCTGATTATCAAGTAGTTGGGCTACTCCTTGCCAAAAGCGTTGAACCATGACATTCTTGGCTTGAATTTCACCATACTCTTGGTCTAAAATCACTTTGTTAAGTTGTAAAATGCGGTACCCAGCTAAATTAAGGCGCTTACAAAACTCATTATCAACTAAATCAATAAACATCCATTCATCAAAACCACCAACTTTCTCCCAGGCGGCCACGGAAGTACAACTCCCTGAAGTTATCGCCCGCTCAACAAATTCGCTCGCCGGACTAGTCACCACCGTTTGATATTGGCGACGGTAATCCACCACCTGCGGACATACAATCGCTAGCTTCGTATCAGTTAAATTCTGCGCTAAAACCATGGCTAGTTTAGCTGGTACTACCGAATCCTGATCCAAAGTTACTACCCAGTCATAACCGTCCCGTTTGGCTGCCAACATGATTTGATTTAAGGCTCGGGCAATGCCCACATTTTCCCTCGCCGTCAAATAGACAATCTTTCCATCCCCAGCTGGTAACTTTACTGGTTGAGAACTATTATCAAACACATAAATTCGCTCAAAATTAGCCATCACACTGGCAAAAGCCGTTTGAAAACGGGGACTTTCACCTGGATTATAAACTACTACCCCAGCTGCAATTGCGGTCATCTAACCTCTCCTTCCATTAAACGCCACACTAACTTTTCAAATTTTTGGTTAAAACGTTGATTATTTCCGACAACCAACGTTGATAAATCCGCCACCTGCGTTTCATAATTCGCTAACACTGGCGCTAACTCTGGCATAGCTTCCACCAATAATAAATTTTGATAGCGGGTCTGCACCGCCCGCGCAAAAGCTAGTTGATGGTCGTTAACATGCTCGCGATAACATGCCAAACGTGGTACCACCACGGGAATCTTACCAGCCTTTAACACCTGCATGAAAGACGATGGTCCCCCGTGAGTAATCACGATGCGGGCTTTTTGTATCAGGGACTGCATCTCTTGATAAGGAAATAAGGCTTGCCATTGACAGTGTTTCGGCTCATAAGTTGAAAAGCCTGTCTGCATCACGACCTCATCTTTTAACATGCCTTGAGCCTTTAAATTATCTACAGTAGCTAATAAGCGATTAAACTGTTGCTCATGCGTTCCTACCGTTACAAAAATCATCTTAAAACACACTCCCTAAATTGGTCGCCTTGGGGTAGACTTGCTTCATTTCTTCCCACTGCACCACAATTTGATCCGCAAGTGGATAAACCAAGCGTCCCGTTAAAGTTGGTTGATCTATGCGGTCAAAGACTTCAACGTAAATACTTTTAGCACCCAGCAATTTACCTAAAACAAAGAAAGGCACCGCTACCGCCGCTCCGGTTGAAATAATCAAGTCTGGCTTTTCACGCCGTAAAACACGCCACGCTAGAAAACTATTTTTGATTAGGGCCTTTAGCGAACGATTCGTCGGGTAGTAACAAGGCGTTACTTTTTCATCTTGCAGTAAACTGCGCGCATCAGCTTTATCAAAGGTTACCCACAGGCGTTCATGCTTCTGCCAAAAGGGTTTTAACATGTACAAATGAGTTAAATGTCCTCCTGAAGAACCAACTAGACAAACTTTCATTTTCAAACTCCTTTCAATAAGCCCCATTAGGAACTAATACTACTTTGACTGTCAGACAAATAATTTTTAAATCCAGCCATAAATTAGCTTTTTGAATATATTCTAAATCCCGTTTAACCATCCCGGTAAAACCAGTATGATTACGAGCCGTAACCTGCCACCAACCCGTACAACCCGGCGTAACTAACAAACGCTGTTTATCATAGGGGGTATATTGAGCAACTTCACGAACTAAAGGGGGACGTGGACCAACTAAACTCATCTGCCCCAAGCAAACATTGATTAACTGTGGGAATTCATCCAAACTCGTTTTGCGTAAAAACCTCCCAATGCGTGTCACCCGCGGATCATTTTTCATTTTAAACATCGGACCTTCCACCTCGTTTTGCGCTAGCAAAGTAGCTAGGCGAGTTTCAGCATCCATGTGCATGGAACGAAATTTATACATTTTAAAAACCTGCCCATTTTTACCTACCCGCTCTTGGCTAAAAATTACCTGGCCACCATCTTCTAATTTAATCAATATCCCAATCACTAAAAATACTGGCCATAAAACCAATAGGGCTAGCGAACTAACGAACACATCAAAGATACGTTTTAATCGGTGATAACAAGTGCGTTGTTGCAAAAATTTTAAATCAATGATAATCTTTTCTTTCATCATCTTGCTCCTCTCTAAGATAAGCGCGCGCATCCTTGAAAAAGCTCAGCATAATCAATAAAATTACCCCTCCTATCGGCAAAGCCATCAACATGGCTAGGGATTGTAAACTATATACCGACTGTTGCATAAATAGTAGCGCTAAAGGTAAAATCATCAAGGTGATGGCCCAAAAGACTTGAACCTGCTTAGACGGTAAGCACCCCTCCGCTAGGTGGCGGTAAGAATAGCGCGCCACCACTAAGGTCAACGATTCAAAAACCGTTGCATACATTCCAATCATGGTCAGCCCTAATATTAGAGTCAAAAGGTCACTTAGAGGGAAACGCGCTAAAGTCGCCTGCGCTAGAGCTAAGTGGTCCGCCTTAAGATTCGCTTCCCCAAAATGATACAAACCATAATTTCCCAAAATACCAAAGGCCATCCCCGTACCGGCCAACCCCCAACTATAGCCACCTAAAATTACTTGCCGTAAAGTCCGTCCCCGACTAATCGTTGCAATAAAGAACGGGGTTGCCGTACACCAAACCATCCAATAAGACCAGTAATACGCGGTCATATCAGAATGCTTACCCAAGGCTAGGGGGAAAAAATTCCACAAAACATTAGCACCTGCAGCCCAACTATTGCTCACCATAAACTTTCCGGCGCCACCACCTAAGAAAACACTGACCAATAACAAGCCCAATAAGCTCGCACATAGCGTTGCTAAGCGCGTCACCGCACCCATTCCCAAAAGTACTGCGGTTGTATATAGCAAGGCCACCACTAACAATAACCCCACTGCTATCAGGGCTTCATTCTCCCAACCTATGGCTTGTCCCAAGAGGTGTGCCAGTAAGGGTAAAGAAACCGAAAAAGTAGTGGCACTTCCTGCTAGCAGGGCAAAAATCGCCAACAAGTTTACTCCGCGTCCAACCCAACCATCTACTAAATCTCCCAACAAAGGTCGTAAGGCCTCAGCAAATTGTTGGCGTGGACGCTGACGCACATGCAACATAAAACCAAAGGCTACTGCTAAAGATAAATAAAAACTCCAGGCAATCGGTCCCCAATGAAAGAAAGAATAGGTTAAACTCCATAATTTTAAGGATCCCTCAATCCCTCCTTCAGCCGCATACATTGCCCACTCCGTCAGAGCATAAAAGATTAGGTCCGCCGACATGGTAGCCGTAAAAATCATCATGCCCCACTTTACATTAGAATAAACTGGCTGGCCCCCTCCCAGACGAATCCGACCATACCTGGAGAAGGCTACATAAGTCGTAGCTAACAAAGTCACCAAACCTAACGCAAGATAAAACCAGGAAAAGTACTGACTTAGTCCTGCTCGTAATTGTTGCATCATAGTTTGCGCTTCCTGTGGTTTCCACCAAAGAAGCCCCCCTAAAACACTCATACTAAGTAGCGGTACCAGACTAGCAAAACCGTCTAACTTTTTAAGCTTCTCGAACATCATCTTGTCTCCGATAACGTGGGTCAACTTGACACAACTGCTCAAAATTATCAATTTCCAGCACCTCTGTACCGTTAATTGGATACCCACGCAACTGATAATCCGTAAAATGATTAAACAGCACTATGTCATCCCAATAAATTTGGTCAAGACCCCGCTGATTAAAGTCTTCTTCCAAATGTGCTGCTAATTTTTTCGCATCAGCCTTCGTCCAACGCGAAATTGAATACAAACGTTGCCCTCTAAAACACGGCTGCTTGGAACAAAACTGTACTTGTTGCTGACTATCGAGCTGTAAGAACCACTCATTTTGAGCATCCGTTGCCGCACAAGTATAACCCGATACATCAAAATCGGCATGTAAAACTCGCGGGGCACAAATTAGCTGGTCGCCATCTAAAATCATCAAATCACAATCCAAAAACTCCCGCACGCAATATAGAGAAGAAATATTATTGGTTCGCCCATAATCTGGATTATGCACTAGCTTCACTTGCGGATAACGTCTGGGTAAATCAGCAAATGCTTCTGCTAAATGTCCTGTAACTACAACGATATCTTGAATCCCATTGGTTAACAAAGCTTCAATTGTTGTCTCCACCATGGCTTGACCACGAACTTTAACCAAAGGTTTGGGCGTCACAAAGGTTAAGGGCGCTAACCGCGTCCCCTTCCCTCCAGCCATAATAATCGCTTTTTTTACTCTTGGCATTTTATCTTCCTTTCTAAAATATCAGTGACTAACTGACTATATTCCTGGGCATAGCGATATTGACGCTGACCATACTCACCTAAGTCTTGCCCTGAAGCCACCGCCCAATTACTCCATAAAAGACCAGCAGTCGCTAGATAAGCATAAATCTTCCAACGCACTTCCCGTGCACAACCTTCTGGGTAATAAGTAGCAATCAAGGCATTAATCATCGCTAAATCATAACCCGCATATAAAGCAAACATGGCCAGATCTAAATCGGGGTCTTGCATGGCCGCATACTCCCAGTCAATTAAATACCAGCGCTTACCAAGCACAAAATTATCGGGATGAGCATCCAAATGACACAAGACTGCTGGTTTTTGATACTGCTGAATCAAATCTCGTAAGCCCCAGACCCGTTGCTTGGTTGCTACATAATCAGGGTAAGGATTCTCCCTCATAAGAGTCTCATAGAAATTAATCTCTTGATATAAGTCAACCCCCCAAGTCACTTTTAGATTACTCTGATGTACCTGCTTTAGCAGTCCTATACAAGCACTAACTTCTTCCCAATTATCAGCTTGACAATTACGCGCCCCAGGAATGAATTCCGCAATTTTATACCCATGTTGCCAATAAATAACCGGTTCGCAAATCTGTAAATCTTTTAGTGTTTGGTAAACTTTAACTTCCTGCTCCTGTCGGCCTAAACTTCCCGGCACCCGCAGGATATAGCGCTTACTGTGCCATGTAAAAAGAAAAGACTGATTCGTCATCCCCCCAGACCAAGCAACTACATCTTGAAAATCTTCGGTCTTACCTCCCAACAACTCCACCAACAGCGCTCTAACTTCACTAGTTGTCATAACCCCTCCTAAAAAATTACTTCGTGTCTATCTATCGACTACTCTTTCATCCTATATTGCCTTGATATTTTAAACAATAATTTTTACCCTACCTTAACTAAAAATCCACACCTTTAACTTTTTCACTAAAAAAATAAGGAATAATCCCGATTATTGGAATCATTCCTTATTAAAGCTAGAAAAAAAGTTGTAATTCAAAATGCTTAAGAAAATTTCAAAAATACGTTAAAAGTTTGAATATAAAGCACAAAAAAATAGTGAAAATTCCATTGAACCAATGAAATTTTCACTATTCAATAACGCTTCAGCTATTATTCACAGCCTTTACGCTAAATATTATTCTGCATCTACAGGGTATACAGAAACTTGCTTCTTGTCGCGACCTTTGCGTTCGAATTTAACAACGCCGGCAACCTTAGCAAATAAAGTGTTGTCGCCACCCATACCAACGTTAACACCAGGATAAATCTTAGTACCACGTTGACGGTAAAGGATTGAACCACCTGTAACAGTTTGACCGTCTGCACGCTTAGCACCTAAACGCTTAGAACGTGAGTCACGACCGTTAGAAGTAGAACCACCACCCTTTTTGTGGGCGAAGTATTGTAAGTTCATTAACATAGCGGATTGCACCTCCTCAGGTTAATCTTTAAATCTTATATATTTGCGATATTGTTGCGCAATATCCGCCAAGCCTAAGCGTAGACTGGCCAGTAATAATTGCGCTTCATCATTGTCTGTTTTCAGCTCGACTCTCAAATAACCACCTTCGAGGGGGCGTTCATCGATATCCAGCTCCACCTTAGCAAGCTGCTCCAAAGAATTAACGGTCGAAATCGTTAAAACCGAAACTGCTGCACAGACAATATCTTCACCTTCAATACCGTAACCGGCATGTCCAGTGAGCTCAAAACCAGTAATTCGATTACCAGTTCCGTACGTCATGTGCGCTTTAATCATGTGTGATTAGGCGTTGATGGCGTCGATAACAACCTTAGTGTAAGGTTGACGGTGACCCTTCTTTGTGTGAGAGTGCTTCTTTGGCTTGTACTTGAAGGTAACAACCTTCTTGCCACGACCTTGCTTTTCAACTGTACCAGTTACAGTAGCACCTTCAACTAAAGGCTTACCGATAACAGTTTTTTCACCACCAACAAAGACAACTTGGTCAAAAGTAACTGTTTCACCAGCTTCAGCAGCCAACTTTTCAACGTAGATAGTTTGACCTGCTTCTACCTTTAATTGCTTTCCACCAGTTTTGATAATTGCGTACATCATGTGCACCTCCTTATAATTTACTTAGACTCGCCGCAAACAAGTGATTTCATTCTTGAAATACTTAGGGTACTTGAAGCGTGCGGTTGCAGTGTGACATGCACAAATACAACGTTATTATCATATCAAACCCCCTTTCTTTCGTCAAGACTTTAGGGAACTTTTTTCATTTTAATTTTCAAAGTTTTCAACTTGTAATTTTTTTACTTTTAAATTAAAATATGATTAATTATTACTTTATCATTAATTAGGAGTGACTTACATGGAAGCAAAGCTCAAAGTCGGTATTTTAGGAGCCACCGGGATGGTTGGTCAACGTTTCATCACTTTATTAGAGAATCACCCTTGGTTTGAAACCACGGTGGTCGCTGCTAGTCCTCGTAGTGCAGGTAAAACTTACGCTCAAGCTGTTGCTGGTCGCTGGATGATGGATACACCTGTCCCAGATGATGTCGCCGACAAGGTTATCTTAGATGTTAATGAAATTGACAAAATTGCTAGTCAAGTAGATTTCGTCTTTTCTGCCGTTAGCATGTCTAAAGATGAAATCAAAGCTATCGAAGAAGCCTACGCTAAGACAGAAACGCCTGTTGTTTCTAATAATTCTGCACACCGCTGGACACCAGATGTTCCCATGGTTGTGCCTGAAATTAACCCCGAACACTTCGAAGTTATTGATTTCCAAAAGAAACGTTTAGGTACTAAATATGGATTTATCGCTGTGAAACCTAACTGTTCTATCCAATCTTACGCCCCTGCTCTTTCGGCCTGGAAGAAGTTCGAACCATATGAAGTAATTGCTTCTACTTATCAAGCTATCTCTGGGGCCGGGAAGAACTTTGATTCTTGGCCAGAAATGCAAGGAAACATCATCCCTTACATTGCGGGGGAAGAAGAAAAGTCTGAAAAGGAACCATTACGAATTTGGGGACACGTTGACCGCGAAAAAGGGGAAATTGTTCCTAGTGACGATATGGTGATTACAAGTCAATGTATCCGCGTACCAATTTTATATGGGCACACAGCGACCGCTTTTGTTAAATTCCGCCAAACTCCAAGTAAAGAAGACTTGGTACAAGCTTTACGTGACTACAAGGGATTACCACAAAAACTCAACTTACCAAGCGCTCCTAAGAACTTTATTCAATACCTCGAAGAAGATAACCGCCCTCAGGTCGCTCTTGACGTTAACTACGAAAATGGGATGGGCGTTTCCATTGGACGTTTGCGGACTGATAGTGTTTATGACTGGAAATTTGTTGGTTTATCCCACAATACTTTACGAGGCGCTGCTGGTGGCGCAGTTGAGTCTGCTGAATTATTGGTTGCCCAAAACTACATTACTAAAAAAGCTGACCGTTAAAATAAAATATTTTTAGCAACTAAAGCATGGGTTCGGGCCTTAACCGGACTCATGTTTTTTTGTTGACGCTACGCTTATATTCGCCACATAACAAGCAAAAAAATAAAATCCACCGTATGATGGATTTTAAATCTTAATTTTGCTTCTTTAATAAGTCACGAATTTCTTCTAAAACTTCAATTTGTGGATCAACTGGCTCTTCTTCAGCTACTTCTTCTTTCTTTGGCATTAACTTGTTAATTCCCTTCATCAACAAGAAGACCACAAAGGCAATAATCAAGAAGTTAATGACAGCGTTTAAGAAGGAACCAACCTTAAAAGTAGCGTCCCCTACCTTGAAAACAAAGTCCGAAAAGTCAATACTTCCAATGAAAATCCCAATTAATGGGTTAATCAAGTAGTTGACTAAGGCGTTAACAATTGCCGTAAACGCACCCCCGATGATAACCCCAACAGCTAAGTCCATTACATTTCCACGTGCAATAAACTCTTTAAATTCCTTAAACATACAGCATTTTCCTCCAAAATTAATGTTTCGCAAAATTAATTTTAAGCTATTCTTTCTCAAAAAACAAGATAATTTTAGCTTTACTTTCTCACTATTTTTTGATTAGGGTTGTTAGAGCAAAGGGAAAACCCAACACACTCATTCCTAATTTACTGTATCCACGTAAGCGTAGTCCTGCTTCTTCTCGCGGACAAACCGCTTTAATTGGGCTCTCTTTTTGCAACATTTGGGTAGGTAAAATGTATCCGCGACTACCATAAGCATAAAGGCGCATACATAAATCATAGTCGACTAGGTAGGGATGATCATAACTTTCATCATATCCTTTAATAACTTCCAACAAACTTTTACGAAACAACAAAGTTCGCGATACAAAAGGATTCCCCCGTAAAAAGTGATAACGTCCTGGTTGACCTTGCCGAACTGATGCCTGCCCCCGCCCACTAACAAAACCATAGCGCGGATTTTCCTCTAAAAAAGTCACCTGTTCAAGTAACCAGTAAGAACATAGTCTTTCATAAACATTGATTTGAGCCCAATAAAGTCCTTGACTTTGCGCCAAAGCATAATTCATTATTTGCCCTAATTTTTTATAACCGCTTACATCAAACACCCTAACCTGTTTCTCTTTAAGACTTGCTAGTAATCCTGTCTGACGCACACAAACCAATAACTCCCAGTTTTGATAGTCTTGCTGGCGTAAAGCCACTAAACTTCGAGAAAACTGTTCTGCTTCCGCATGATTATTGATTACCATTACCAAAGAAATGCGTGGTTGTTTCATTCCTTGTCCCCCTTCAACAACTCCTTAACTACCCGCTCCAAATCTGTCGGTCGATTTTCCATAGTCCACCATAGCATTCCCAAATCAGTATATGTCAATTTACGTTGTGGTGCTTGGCCTTGATGAAGTAAAAGTCTATCAAAGATAAAACGCGCTTCTAAACAACGCACAGTGGTTGAGCTTTCCTTTTCCAGGGAATTTAGACATGTAATCGTTGCTTCTCTCAAAGTGACAACTTCTTTTTTCACGGCTGGGTGTAATATCCACTGCTTTCTTCCTTGAAAATCGGCATTTTCGTACAAAGAAAGTGTTGTTGATTTGGTTTCTAAAAGTTTGGGAAGTCGTAAAATCTCCCACTTCAATTGTCTTTGTTCTTGACCGATTAAGTTAATCACACTCTCGCTTAAAGACTTGCTAAGCGGATACATTTCTTTGGGGGCAATCGCCTTTTTACTCGATAATAGGACAAACTTTTCCGCCCCATATAAAACCGCTAATTGCGCTAACAAGTACGTTCCAAAAACATTAGTTTTTAGTAATTCAACTACTGGAGCCTCGAGTTGCGCAGCACCGTGAATCACAATTTGCGGTTGATACTTTTGAAAAACATCTGCCAGTTGGGATTGTTGACAAATATCATACTGAAAATATTTAACTTGCTCATACTTGCGCAATTTTGCTGCCCCCAAAAAATCACAATCAACTACAATTAATTGCTTAACACCCAAATCACACAATTCTTGACACATGGTTTGCCCCAGATTACCCGCACCACCCGTCAAAAGAATCGTCTTATCCTTTAAACTCGTGGCTTGCGCCTGATAATCCAAACTTAACGGTCGATTTAAAATTTTTTCAATTTCAATATCATATTGACTCTTTTGCATATTTCCCCGATTCCTTCCCGTTATTTTATTGCCATCACATACTTAACTATATACTTATCATATCTATCAGAAATTACCTAGGCAAGAATGATTGTTACTCTTTTCACAATTTTAAGAAATTTTAGGAATAACTTAATAATTGGAACAGAAAAAGCCTCTTTTCCTGGGTTCCTGCCAGAAAAAGAGGCTTTTGTATGCCGGCCATCCTGCCTCCCGAACTGGAGGCTCGTCCGAAGATGCCGGCCGAGGTTGGCACCTAGATATTAGGTTACCATACTTCAAATCTATTTACAAATTATTTTTTAGCTTTGTTCGCCTTAGGTGCAGACTTAGGAGCAGCTGGACCTTCTAATTGCTGAGCTAATTCTTTGATGTAAGCTTTCAACTCATCCTTAACTTCAGGGTGCTTCAAACCAAATTCGATAGAAGTCTTCAAATAACCAAACTTGTAGCCCACATCAAAGCGTTGCCCCTTGAATTCGTGGGCGAACACACGTTGCACCTTGTTTAAACGGTCAATCGCATCCGTTAATTGAATTTCGTTACCAGCACCAGGTTCTTGCGTTTCTAACATGTCAAAGATTTCTGGCGTCAAGAGATAACGACCAATAATCGCCAAGTCAGATGGCGCATCTTCCACAGCAGGCTTTTCTACGAAGCTCTTCACATCATGTAAGCCTGGCTTGTATTCATCAACCGGATCAATCACCCCATACTTGTTAACTTCTTCATGAGGGACCTTCATCACCGCTAAAGTTGAGGCATGTGTTTCGTCATAACGGTCAATTAATTGCTTGGTCAAAGGAACTTTATCTTCCATCACATCATCTCCAAGCATAACAACGAATGGTTCGTCACCAACGAAGTCCTTAGCCATCAAAACGGCATCTCCCAAACCACGTGGGTGGGATTGACGAATGAAGTAAAGGTTGATGTCCGTCGTTTGTTGCACCAATTCTAGCAGATCATCTTTACCTTTTTCCTTTAAGTTTTGTTCTAATTCTGGGACAGAGTCGAAATGGTCTTCGATTGGACGCTTTCCCTTCCCTGTAACCACCAAAATATCTTCAATCCCTGATTTACGGGCTTCTTCAACGATAAATTGGATAGTCGGCTTATCAATAATTGGGAACATTTCCTTAGCTAAAGCTTTAGTCCCTGGTAAAAATCTTGTGCCTAAACCGGCGGCTGGAATAACAGCTTTTCTTACTTTCATACTTTTCCTGCTATATAAAATGTAGAATAATATAGAATGAAAAGTATCTTATTCTATATTAT
>NZ_AZFH01000038.1:0-9496 GCF_001435735.1 Ligilactobacillus equi DSM 15833 = JCM 10991 | reverse complement strand
TGTGTGTTATCATTAACCAATGTCATAAGTACTTTACCGTGCCTTTCATTTGTTTTGTTTGGTTATTTTATGATAACACGGTAAATGCTTATGGCATTTTTTTATTTTACTAGGTGGTTAACTTAATTTTACAGTTTGCCTTACTTTTTTAAAACCGAAATTCCTCGATTTTTAGAATCAAGATAGGTGAGAAGAGCTGCATATAACTGAAAGAGGTCGACAAAATTATGTGGGTCTAACCCCATTAGCTCTTTAATTTTAGCTAGCCGATACAATAAAGTATTACGGTGAATGTGTAACTTAAGTGCTGTTTGCGACATATTACCATTATTTTTGAAATAAGTTAGTAAAGTTTCTAGCAAGTCGGTACCTAGACTCGTGTTTTCTAATAACGAAAATTTCTTCAATAATTCGGTATCATCATTAAGGCTAGACTCTAGAATTTTTTGAAGAAAATATACTTGACCATAGCTATGATAGTCTTCTTGCAATAAATTCGCAAAGTGCAACGTCGTTTGTGCCTCAAAAAATGAGCGCCCAACATTAACCCCTGTCATCCCTACTGCAACTCGGTAACCTCTTTGATACGCATAATCTAAACATGCTTGGATCGACTTTTTACTATGACAAATCATAACTTGAGTATCAACAGAACGGTTTAAATGAAAGTCTTGTTGACTCAATTTCAAATCCATAAGATCATGGTGTGAACACTTAATTACCACAACGGTTCTTTCTTGATAAAAGTCGATATTTAAATCTAACGCTTCTCTCTTTAAATTTTCAACCGTATCAGTATCAATGTCCTTTTGCGTCCATCTAAAAAGAAAACGGGTTAACTTCTTAGCCTTGCTCTCCTCACTTTCCTGAAAAGCTCGTTGTTCTAATAATAACTCAGTCGCATCCTTTAGTAGTAAAGCAAATGGTTTGACATGAATCGGATCCCCCGTAATACCTACTACCCCGATAACACGATTTCGAAATTCAATTGGCATATTAATTCCTGGTTGGACGTTTCCTCTTTCTTTATTTTGCTTATAAATTAAAATTTTCTTAGTCTGTAATACTCGACAAGCTTCACTATGTTTTTTACCGATTCTTTCAACTTCACCACTTGCAATAATTATCCCTTTTTCATTCATAATATTAACGTTAAAAGGAATATCTTTCATCATCTTGTCTACAATTTTTTGTGCTAAAATTCGGGTTAATTTCATGTATCATTCATCCTTTGCAAAAAATACTGTGCAAACGCACAATGTAAGCGCATTAAAAACATGTTATATTTTAACACATAAATTAAAAAATTGAGGTGGATTTTATGGTTTCAAGTACTATTTCTTGGATTGCTGCATTAGCGGGCTTAGTAGTAGCAATCATATTAATTTTAAAAAAATTCAATCCAGTTTACTCGTTATTTTTAGGCGCTATTATCGGTTGCTTATTAGGCGGTTTGTCATTTGCCCAAACAATAAATATCATCATTTCTGGAACTCAAAGTGTCATAGGTACTGCTATTAGAGTTTTAGCTGCTGGTATTTTAGCCGGTGTGATGATGGAATCTGGCGCTGCTGAAACTATCGCTCATGCAATTGTTACCAAAATGGGAAATAAACAAGCTTTACTTTCTCTTGCGCTCTCAACCATGATTATTACAGCAGTAGGTGTCTTTATTCCTGTAGCAATACTCATTGTCGCTCCTATTGCTCTTTCAGTAGGGAAACAAACTGGAATTAGTAAGTTAGCTCTTTTAACTGCTTTATCCGGTGGTGGTAAAGCCGGAAACATTATATCTCCTAACCCTAATACCATCGCGGCAGCTAACGGTTTTCACCTTAATCTTAGTAGCGTTATGTTAGCAGGACTTATTCCCGCCCTCTTCGGATTAGTAACCGCAGTATTAGTTGCTAGTTTAATTAAGAATAAAGGACAGGCAGTTAAAGAACATGATTTAGATGATAACTCTACCCAAAAAGAATTACTTCCACTGCGAAAAGCCCTAATTGCTCCAGGATTGGCTATTATCCTCTTATTACTTAATCCAATTGGATCTGTCTTACACATATCATTTCTTACTAAGTTAGATATTGACGCTATGTATATTCTCCCATTTTCTTCAGTCGTTGGGACTCTCGCAATGGGACAAGGTAAAAAAATTGCTAGGTATGCTCATCTTGGTTTAACTAAGGTTACTGATACTGTTTTAATTTTATTAGGTGCCGGCGCCATTGCTGGTTTAATTTCCACTTCAAATCTATCGACACAAATCGTTAATTTAATCGATAATATAGGCATCTCAGGAACTTTCCTTGCTCCGATTTCTGGTATTTTGATGGGACTTGCTGTTGGTTCAACTTCAACCGCCGTTATCTTGGCCACTGGTTCTTTTGGTAAAGCAATCCTTGATACGGGTACCTCTGCTTTAGCAGGCGCTGTGATGGTCCACACAGGGGCTACTGTAATCGACTCTGTCCCTCAAGGAAACTATTTCCACATCACCGCACAAAGTATGCATATGTCAATTAAAGAACGAATTCAAGTAATTCCTTACGAAATGTGTGTCGGTGGTGTTATGACACTTGTTGCAACTATTTTATATGGTTTTATTTTAAAATAACAGGAGGAATTTAACATGCCAAAATTTGTACTCGCACCTGATTCATTTAAAGAAAGTATGTCCGCTAAAGAAGTCTGCCAAGCTATGGAGAAAGGAATCCGCAAAGTTTATCCTGATGCTGAAATCATCCATGTTCCAATGGCTGATGGAGGTGAAGGAACAACTGACTCCCTAGTTGATGCCACTCACGGAAGGAAGGAAGTTCTCAAAGTACAAGGACCCCTACCACATCAAACAGTTGACGCTTACTACGGTATTTTAGGCGATGGTAAAACTGCAGTAATTGAAATGGCCCAAGCTAGTGGTCTTATGTTAGTTGCACCGCAAGAGCGTAATCCCTTAATTACCAATACTTACGGTACAGGGCAATTAATTAAAGATGCTCTTAATCATGATATCGACACCATTATCATCGGAATCGGTGGTAGCGCAACGGTTGATGGAGGAATGGGCATGGCTCAAGCTTTGGGAGCTATATTCCTTGACAAAAACGGTCATGAATTAACCGGTAACGGAGAAAATCTCCTAAAAATTTCCAAAATCGACACTACACATCTTGATCCACGCTTGCAAAAAACACAAATTATCATTGCTAGTGATGTCAAAAATATCCTTACTGGCCCTGATGGGGCAGCATTTGTCTTTGGCCCTCAAAAAGGAGCTAATCCTCAACAAGTACAACAACTAGACCAAGGTCTGCAACATTTTTCCAACATTATCGTACGTGATCTCGGCAAACAAGTTGACCAAATTCCTGGGAGTGGGGCTGCTGGCGGTTTGGGGGCTGGGTTGCTCGCCTTTACCAATGCCAAACTCCAAACTGGAGTTGAAATCGTCGCACAAACTGTTAAACTCGCTGAAAAAATTGCCCAAGCTGACTATGTTTTTACCGGTGAAGGTGGGATGGATTTTCAAACTAAATTTGGCAAAACTCCTTTTGGCGTCGCGCAAATTGCTCAAAAGGCTGGCAAACCTGTTTTTGCAGAAGCTGGTTACTTAGGCGAAAGGATTGAAGAACTCTACGCTACCGGCATTACTGCCATTTTTGGGATTGTCGATAAAGCTCAAAGTTTAGAAGAATCTTTAAAAGCTGGCCCCCAAAATATCGCCAGAACTACCGAAAATATCGCCCGCTTGATTAAGATTAATTAAGTTCAATAGCAACGATAAGGCTACATGCAAGCTTACAAAAGTGTTCGTTTCTATGTACCGCAAATACATTGTAGCGACACTTCAACCAAAAAGGTTTCTAATCGTATCACCTCCTCATTTTTGAGGATTGTGTACTGTCAGGTACAAAATACTTATAACAAGAAGCGGTAGAGAGCGCAATATAGCAAGAATTTTGTTATGCGTCTTTGTCGCTTTTTGTTTTTATTAAACTAATTTCTTTTCAGCAAAAAACAGCAAATCCTAATTATGGCTTTGCTGTCTTGTTACTATTCTTCTTCGTTTTGGAAAGTACCCGCTTCGACATCTTTGATAAAGTCTGCCAAATGTTTGTAGTAAACTTCAGCGTTATCTATCATGTGGTGGTGACCACCATTCGGGGTGGTTACCAAACGCGAGTTAGGTAAGAGTCTATTCATAGTGTGAGCTGTTTTGATAGGCATGGATTCATGTTCACCAAAGGTTAATAAAGTTGGAGTCGTGATGTCCTTAAGTTTATCCCGAAAATGCCATTGATCTAGCTTCCCTTTGATAACAAATTCATTGTCACCTTGGAAAGTATTGTAAACTTTCGTACCACCTAAATCCTTTAAGTGATAAAGCTTAGAAGGTTGTTTTCTATCAATAAAGTTTTCATTCATGATTTGCACATATTCCTGATACTTAGGGTTAGCATAATCATTTTTTTCTTCACATTCAAGCATGAAATCCACCGCTTCCTTAGGTAAGGTTTCTTCACGCAAGCGATTAATATTAGCCACATATTCATCAATCTCGTCTACCATAGAGGAAATGATGGCCCCTTTTAAGTGGTCACCATATTTGTGGGCATACATTTGTACCAAGGCCCCACCCCAACTTTGACCGATTAAGTAGAAATTATCGAGGCCTAATTTTTGACGGACTTCTTCCACTTCATCCAAGAAGTAATCATATGTCAAATACTTTTCAGCAATCGCTGGATTATCATAATCAGGTTGGTCAGAGTACAGTGAACCTAACTGGTCATACATATGCACTTGAACGTCTAAACCTTGCTTTTTAAGCTGATCAGCTGTATCTTCCCAATATTCATGGTTGCCACCGGGACCTCCATGTAAGGCTAAAAGGTGAACTGTCCCTTGTCCTTGAGTATTAGTCCATAGATGATAGCCGTTGTCTAATGTAATAATAGTTGTTCCTTGTTTCATAAAAATCACTCCTCTGACGATTTTACATGTTGATTTTACCACTTTTTAGTTGCTAGATTAAAATCAAAAAACCAAGCCAAAATTAGCTTGGTCAATTACTCATATCAGTTAGCCACAAAACAAAAAAGTGTCATCTAAAACCTTATCTTTTTTCCTTTTTTGTATCAGATAATAACGACTGATTAAAAATAAAAACCTTATTAAACGGGCATTTATTACGTTATATGAGGTGTTACAAAGCACCCGAATTACTCCCATTCGATAGTGGAAGGTGGCTTGGAGGTAATGTCGTAGACGACGCGGTTGATGTGGGCCACTTCGTTTACCATGCGAACAGAGATGGCTTGTAAAACATCCCAGTCAATCTTGGCAAAGTCCGCTGTCATCCCATCAATCGAAGTTACCGCACGAATCCCAATCGTGTAGTCATATGTCCGACCATCTCCCATCACCCCAACAGAGCGAATTCCTGGTAAGACCGTGAAGTATTGCCAAATTTCTTGGTCTAAACCATGTTTAGCAATTTCTTCACGCAAGATGGCATCAGACTCACGAACAATTTCTAATTTTTCTTCCGTAATTTCACCAATCACCCGAATTCCTAAGCCAGGACCTGGGAATGGTTGACGCCACACTAATTCATGTGGAATCCCCAATTTTTCACCTAACTCGCGAGCTTCGTCCTTAAATAAGGTGTTCAATGGTTCAATTAATTCAAAGCCTAATTCTTCTGGTAAACCACCTACATTGTGGTGTGACTTAATCGTTTGAGCCGTATCTGTCCCAGATTCAATTACGTCAGTATAGAGCGTTCCTTGCGCAAGGAAATCTGCATCCTTTAACTTACGCGCTTCATCATTGAAAACTTCCACAAACTCATTACCGATAATTTTCCGCTTGCGTTCAGGGTCGGAAACACCGGCTAATTTACCTAAGAAACGATCTGCTGCATCGACTTTGACAATTTTAACTCCTAGTCCTTTACCTAAAGCTTCCATCACTTGGTCAGCTTCATTTTTCCGTAAAAGACCATGATCGACGAAGATACAAGTCAACTGGTCTCCGATTGCCCGGTTCAAGAGCGCTGCGGTAACACTAGAGTCAACCCCACCAGAAAGACCTAAAATTACTTTTTTGTCACCGACTTTGGCACGAATATCAGCCACTTGCATATCAATAAAGTCTGTCATGGACCAGTTAGCTTGGGCCCCACAAACATCGAAAGCAAAGTGACGTAAAATATCATTTCCGAATTCCGTATTCCGAACTTCAGTGTGGAATTGTAAACCATAAAGTTTCTTGGCATCGTTGGCCATCGCTGATATTGGGCAGTTGGCACTTGTTGCCGTTACTTCAAAGCCAGCTGGAACTTGAGTTACCAAATCCCCGTGACTCATCCAAACGGTTTGTTCCTTAGGTAGGTCCTTAAACATGACGTTATCTCTAACTACATCAATGATAGCCTTCCCGTATTCCTTATTAGTAGCACTTTCAACTTTCCCACCTTCAAGAGTATGGGCCATTAATTGCATCCCGTAGCAAATTCCTAAAACAGGAATGCCCAAGTTCAAAATTTCTGGATCTACTGTAAAAGCAGATTCATCGTAAACACTATTGGGACCACCGGAAAAGATAATACCCTTAGGATTCATCGCCTTAATTTCAGCTGCGGTAAGTTTGTGAGACATCAATTCTGAGTAAATCCCAAACTCGCGAATCCGACGTGTAATCAACTGGTTGTACTGACTTCCGAAGTCCAAGACAATAATCTTGTCGAAAGCATTACGGTCAACATTTGCCAAGTCTTTCACCTCATAGTTCTTTCTTTAACTTTGTTTACGCCTAATTTTATCTATTTCTTCCGTCAAGGTCAACCGCTTTTTGAGTAAATTCCGTACATTTAGACCAAAAATTCAATATTTACGCAAAAATAGTTCGTTTACCAAATGATTTTCCCCTTTAGACATAATTAAATCTGCGCGATTTCTTGTAGGCAAGATATATTCTAAAAGATTGGGGTGGTTCACCTTCTGCCAGACGTTGCGTGCCATTTTCATAGCAACTTCCCGACTACCGATAGCATAGGAGTAGTAATAATCATTGGGATTATTTTGGGCAATATCAAGTAACATGTTGAAACGTTCAAGGTACCACTTCTTGATTAACTCTTCTTTCGCATCAACGTAAATTGAAAAATCAAAGTAGTCACTGACATAAAGTTGTTGATTACTTGGTAACTGGAGGGTATTAATCCCCTCAATAATTAAAATATCGACCTGATTAATAACTTCATATTCACCAGCCACAATATCGTATGTATTGTGAGAATAAACCGGTGCTTTGGCTGGAAGTCCGTTGCGCACATCGTCAACGAAACGTAAAAGGCGATCCATATCATAGCTTTCCGGGAAGCCTTTTTTTTCCATTAATTGCCGGCGTTTGAGTTCAGCATTAGGATATAAGAAACCATCGGTTGTAATCAAGCGTACCATTTTATTAGGATAAACTTCTTGCAAAATATTTTGTAATAGTCGCGCCGTAGTACTCTTGCCGACTGCTACTGAACCGGCAATACCGATAATGAAAGGCGTATGTTTTTGTTGAATACCGAGAAAATTAGCCTGTAATTTTTGTTTTTCTTGCTGATTTTGTAAAATTCCTTCCAATAGCCGCACCAAGGGTAAGTAGACCTCTTGTACATCCGCTTGGGAAATACGGTCATTCAATGAAAGAATATGGTTCAGCTTTTTGGAACTGAGTTTAATATTCAAGGCCTTGTGCCGGTCAAGGGAATACCATTCCTGGCGGGAAATTTTGAAGTAGTTTAATTGATTTTCCACGATGCACCTCTTGAACAAAATAATTAATAAACATTATACCACAACTAAAACCGCTTTCTCGATAAATCGTCCACACTTTTTTAGCAAGTTTCTCACTTTATTTTCATTGTTTTTTAAGTTATAATAGGACATGGATTTTAACGAGGAGGAACGTTTTATGAACCGGATTATTTTATTGGGTGACAGTATTACCGCAGGAGTAATTGATGGCTTCCCGTCTACTACCTTCACACATAAGTTACAAGCTAAATTCCCTCAAAGTGAATTTATCAATCGTGGAGTACCAGGGGACAATACCAAAAATGCCCAAACTCGCCTTCAGGCCGACGTCTTCGAAGTTAATCCTCAGGTGGTACTCATCTTTTTTGGTACTAACGATGCGGCCGCAACTGATATTTCGCTTGAAGATTATAAAGACAATCTCAAGAAAATGATTGATATGATTGGTAGTCAAAAAGTTATCTTAGTCACACCAGGATTAGCAGATGAAACTTTACATCCTGATCGTTTAGACCAAAAGATGGCAGCCTATGCTTTGGCGACCCGCGAAGTAGCACACTTGTACAATATTCCCTTGGTGGATTGGAATAAAGTCTTCTTACTCTATAAAGAAAATAAGGACCAACTCCTCCAAGCCGACGGAATTCACTACAGTTCTGAGGCCTATGACCTTTTAGTGGAAACAATTGCTCCCGTTTTAAAAGAAAAATTAGCGGGTTTGAATTCCCTTAACCTCTACCACATCAAGTAATAATTATGCGTAAAAAAACCGGCATCACGCCGGCTTTTTATTTATTTTGATGGTTGAGCTTGCATTAAGATTAAAGCTAGGTGACCAAATACTGGTACCAAGATGATAAACATCCACCATGGTTGATAACCCGCATCTCGTAAACGCCGAACCCCGGCAGCAATCCAAGCTAATAGGGCCCAAATAGCATAAACTGCCCCAATAAAGGCAATGGTATAGGCGATATAAGTGTAGACTTGTTGTTGTGCAATAACTCCCAACACAAAACAAACTACACCGGCGTATGTCGCTAACATGGTAACGATACTACTGGTAAGCGTAAACCACCAAAAATCAGCCCGCTTAGTTTGACCTTTGTAATCTAAAACTGACTTCAATCCCGTACCTAAAACTCGCAATAAGGCTGTATCATTTTTCATCTTTCTCACCTACCCCATCAAACCATACGCCATTAGCGTCATAATCATTTGTAATAATTGTACCGTGTAAAAAGTAGCAATCAAACCACTGCCGAGCATCAGACTCTTAGCCCAAATACTAGGACTGTACCATTCACTTACTCCTGCAAAAATAAAAGTTAAAACTGCGGCAATCCCACCGTAGAGACCAACCACTGGTAAGCAAAGACTGACAATCGCAGCAATAATTGCCAAAGCTAACCCAATGACTTGGACTTTATTATTTTTAAAATATTCCATAAAATTCTCTTTCCTTTCTGACTTCCTTTCTAGCATACCACCAAAACTCTAGAATTTCGCATCTTTTAGATAAAATTTAAATTTAAACTCTAAATTTCCGAAAAAGGTAGCGGACTCTTCACACTTCTTTCATATTTTCCGCGTATCTGTCAACTACCCCTCTCTAAAGAGAGAGGCTTGTAAGGTTGAACCTTACGTTCTCTGTCACAAGTTGCATAGATACAGACTGC
>NZ_AZFH01000191.1:419-4521 GCF_001435735.1 Ligilactobacillus equi DSM 15833 = JCM 10991 | reverse complement strand
CACATCAATGTAGGAGATTAGGCTTGCCTAACCGTTTGAACTACTGACACGCAAGTATCGTGAGTTACAAGCCCCCGAACTTGTTCGGGGGTAGTTGACGAACTACACCGCCACTAAGGTAACGGGTTTCTGGGAATACTAAGTGGATAATGTAAAAGTGGTGTTTGAAAAGGATGGCAGATATTGCCGAAAAAGAAAATATGCGTGACTTGGCTTTGATGTAAAAATGAGTTTGCAGCCATTACCGACCCATTTTTTGCTTTTGATTCAGGTTGGAAAAATCGGTGAAGTCGATGTTACTGCACTATTGAAAAGTATCCAAAATAATTGTAGCCTAACACAAAAGGCCCGCGAAAGGAGAGCTCGCGGGCCTTTTGTTAACACGATAATTGTACATGTAGTGTAATAACTTAATGAAAATAATGTAAATCGTTTCTATGACTATATTAAATAATATCTAACTGATTTTTCGTTACATATTTTTTGAAAAATGTTTTTTAAAAATGAGAAAAGGTATCTTAAATTTAAAAGGTTGAAAACGATATAAAATTGATAAAAATAGGAATTTAAAAAGAAAAGTTGTTCGCAACAAAAGTATACTTTTTAAAAAAGTGTGTAAAAAAATTAAAAAAATCTAAAAAAACTAATTAAAATATATCTTTATTTATTGTTGTATATTCATGAGTTGAGATGTAAAATTAAGCGGGCCACCTAGTAAAATAACCAAACAAAACAAATGAAAGGCACGTTAAAGTACTTATGACATTGGTTAATGATAACACACAAATTGTAATAAATCACCCTCAAAAAGGAACTCATTTAACGATTCAAGAGCGTGGAACAAATTCAAGCCTACAAAGAAATGGGCTTATCTAACCGTCAAATCGCTAGGAAGCGCAATAGGGTCCCTCAAACCATTAATAATGAGGTTAAGCATGGATGGGTAAAAACCATTAAGCAGATACAAAAGAAAGCTAATGGTAAAGAATACCGCTATTACAACGAACAATATTACGCAGAAGTTGGACAAATTCGTTATGCGTCTAATAAATCGCAATGTGGAAGAAAACCTATTTATTGGTCTTTTCCTGAAATTGTAGCGGAATTAGATAGCTTATTCCTGGGTAAAGTTGATGGTATTAAGTACTCACCATATGCTACAATTCCAAAGCTTGAAGAAGTAATTCCTACGGAATTTATTCCATGTGAACGTACTATTTACACTTGGATTGATAAAGGTATTATGCAGACTAAAAACGTTGATTTAATGTCTAAAACCACCCGTAAGAATAACCATAAATCTTCAAAGGCTTCAGTTAAACGTGTATTGGGGCGCAGTATTAATGAACGTCCTGCTTACATTGATAGTCGTTCTGAAATTGGACACTTTGAAATTGATACTGTCGTTGGCAAGAAAGCCTCTATGGACAACGTTTTAATGGTCTTAACTGACCGTTTATCTATCTCGCTATACTATGATTTTTCGTATCAAAGATAAGAGTTCTGAATCCGTTAATAAGAAACTCGAAGAGTTGAAGTCTAGCATGGGTGAAAAAACGTTCTATCAGACTTTCAAGTCTTTAACCTCAGATAACGGACTAGAATTTTCACGCCTTCAAGAAGTTCACAGTAACACTTATTATGCGACTCCATACACTCCAAGTGAACGTGGTTCAAATGAGAATGTAATTCGTATTATTAGACGATTTATCCATAAAAGTACTGCCATTTCATCATATACTGATGATTACATTCAATTCGTAGAAGATGCAATCAATGATTACCCACGAAAGCTTTTAGGTGGTTATTCTGCCGAATCTGTTTACTTATACAATGAGGTACTTTCACTTACTTCTTAGAATCAAGAAGTACCTTTTTGAGATAAAGTGGCTAACTTATATTTGCAATTTGAGTTGTATATTCATAATTAAAAGGAGAGAAAGAAGTATGACAAGGAAAAAGTTAGGTTTGAAGAAAAAAGTAGAAAAGCCTGAAATTAAGAAACGTTATAAGATGTACAAGGCTAAGGGTCGCTGGTTAGTAGCACCTCTAGTCTTCTTATCTTTAGGTCTTGCTAATACAGGATTAGTTCATGCGGATAGTGTAGATGGAGATGCAAATTATTCATCTGATAAGCAAATTGAAAATGATAATTCCCAACTAACAGATGAAAAAATTGAATTAGGGAAAAAACAAGTTTCAACGGTACAATTTGGCCAAGATACAATTATTTCAAGCACACAGACGGTAGCAACCAAAGAAACCGCAACATCAGAAGTAAGTAGTCAAGTAACTGCTCAAAGCCAAAGTGTTTCAAGTGTTTCTCAAGAAACCACAGCGAAAGTGCAAGCTTCACCAAGTGTGGCAACATATGTAGCACCAACAGTTGAAGACCCAACTAATTTTGGTGGTGAAAAAAGTACCAACTTACTAGCAACTAATACTATTCAAACTACAAATACTGACACAACGGTAAAGAACTCTTCAAATACTGATGCAACAGTAGATTCTAGTGTTGGTACACCTACATCAGGTAATGGTGTTTCATTAGCAAATGTCCAAGTATTATCAACCGTTAACACGAGTGTAACTTCACCAGATCAAAGTGGTAATGAAGCAACTAATCCATTAACTAGTACGGATGCAACTTTTGTGGTTGATGGTAAAGGTGTACTTGATGTCAACCTTTTGAAAGGGGCGAATAAGTCTGTTGTCATTGAAATTCCAGAGGGACTAAAAGATAAGATTACAACAAATGGTAATGCAACTGGGAAAGTAAGTTTCTTATTACCAGTTAACTCTTTAACAGTCTTACAACCAGTAACAGATTTATTAAATGGTGTTCTTAATGGTACTGGTGTTGTTGTCGATAAGCTTATTGGTAATGACGATAACAGTTTATTAGGTAACTTACTTTCTTTATTAACTGCCGGTAAATTACAAGTTAGTGTCGATGGTGTTGACGATGTAATAAAGAATTTAAACCTTTTAAAAGGTAGTCAAAGTAATGTTGACCCTAATTCAAGAGTACTTGATATTAATAATGGTAATTTAGATGCACCAGTCACAATTAAAACTGATGAACAAGGTAATCAATATTTAGAAGTAAATCTTCAACAAGAAATTGGTAAAATTGCGACTGACCACGTTAAAGGTATTTTAGATAATATTATTAAAGATTTAGGTAATTTAAAAATTACCGCGACGGTTTCATCTGCTGATTTGATGAGCAATATGGAAAATAACTCAACTATTGCAGGACAACTTAATGGTGCTCTAAGCAAGATTCCTGTCTTAGGTGGAGTTTTAAGTGGACTTACTGGTACAGTAGGTAACCTTCTTGGTGGAACTGTAAGTACTTTAGGTGGATTAGTTGATAAATTAGGTGTAAATAAAGTATTATCAATTCTTGGAATTGGTGATGATCTTAACCCCGTCTTATCTGCTAATGGTTTAAAAGTAACCATTCCATCAACTCAACTTAACTTAGTTAAGACCTTAAATACATTAATTAACGGTGATAAAGGGGTATTAAGTACAACTGGTAATTTATTAAATGAAATTTTAGGAGCAGCAATTTTAAATACGGCAACTGTTAGTGTACCAGTAACAGTTGATAATGCTGGTCTTAAAGGAAATACCCTTGACGATACGGTTTATGGTGGTCAATTCTTAGGAACGGTGGCTGAATCAGATGCCATTGATTTAAGTGTATTAAACAACAACAAGAAGGGCTCAAGAACTACTTTATACATCAAGGTTCAAGAAGCTAGCCAATATGGTATTACTTACCCAGCTAAAGACGTAACCAAAGCAAGCGATGTGAGTGTAACACCGAAAATAACAAATGCTAGTGGTCAAGAAATCCAATCATTACCAACAGGTGCGAAACTGACCGTTGATGATAGTAATTTACCAACAGGTGTAACATTAGGTAATGTTGACCAAACAACAGGTACAGTAAGGGTAAATGTACCAGCTGGTACTCCAGTCGGTAGCTTTGAAATCCCAGTAACAGTGACATACTCAGATGGTTCTGAAGATAAGGCAACTATTACAATGGATATCAAAGACAGCTTTAACTATCAAGCACAAGCTAAAA
>NZ_AZFH01000191.1:0-352 GCF_001435735.1 Ligilactobacillus equi DSM 15833 = JCM 10991 | reverse complement strand
TCTGACTTACCAGCGGATACCACATACGCCTGGACAAGCACTCCAGATGTATCTAAGGCAGGTCAAACAAGCGGTGTAGTAACAGTAACTTACCCAGATGGTTCAACACAAGCAGTAACAGTTCCAATGACAGTTACAGACAAAGCTAGTGATGTTGAAGTGACTTACCCAGCTGTAGACGTAACCAAAGCAGGTGAAACAACTGTAACACCAAACTTGACAGACGCCAACGGTCAAGCAGTAACTTCGTTACCAACCGGTACAACAGTAACCGCTGAGGGCAACAAGTTACCAAAAGGCATGAAGTTAGGTGATGTAGATCAAAAAACTGGTGAAGTAACAGTCGATGTAC
>NZ_AZFH01000190.1:0-256 GCF_001435735.1 Ligilactobacillus equi DSM 15833 = JCM 10991 | reverse complement strand
ACGACCAAGGCTACAAGACCAACACGGTTACTAACCATGTTGAAAATGATCCTAAGCCTGTTAAAGTAGTTGTTAACTCTGATGGTACAGATATTGACAACACCACAGTAAGTCATAACCAAGAAGTAACTTACACTGGTACATGGGACTTATCTGAATTAGCAAACCACAAGTTTACTAAGGATGAATTAGCTAAAGCTTGGACATTCGATGATGACTACGACCAAACTAAATTAGATGTTGATCTTAAAGTTAA
>NZ_AZFH01000189.1:0-947 GCF_001435735.1 Ligilactobacillus equi DSM 15833 = JCM 10991 | reverse complement strand
TAACCATGATCTTCATTTGTTTGGCTCATAGTGTTAGCAATAGTGCCAGTAGCATCACCCTTAACAGTAGCCTTGAAACTTACAGTAAGTTTTTGACCTTTGTAAGCTTCTAAGAACTTAGCTTTGTCAGTAGGGGAGATAGACCATGAACCATCCTTTTCACTCCAAGCAAGCGTTACTTGATCGAAGATATTGTTGCCTTTAGCATCAGTCAACGTAATAGCGTCTTTAACTTTAAGATCAACATCTAATTTAGTTTGGTCGTAGTCATCATCGAATGTCCAAGCTTTAGCTAATTCATCCTTAGTAAACTTGTGGTTTGCTAATTCAGATAAGTCCCATGTACCAGTGTAAGTTACTTCTTGGTTATGACTTACTGTGGTGTTGTCAATATCTGTACCATCAGAGTTAACAACTACTTTAACAGGCTTAGGATCATTTTCAACATGGTTAGTAACCGTGTTGGTCTTGTAGCCTTGGTCGTTGTTAGTTTGGTTCATGGTGTTAGTTAAATCACCAGTAGCGTCAGCCTTAATAACAGAGTTGAATGAAACAGTAAGTTTTTGACCCTTGTAAGCCTCTAAGAACGCTTTAGTGTCATTTGGTGTTAATACCCACTTACCAGCTTTTTCGTCCCATACAGGCTTAAATAGCTTAGTAATATCGTTGTTCTTAGCATCAGTTACCTTTAATGAATCAGTGACTGGGCTAATCTTATCTTCGTCATAATCATCATCAAATGTCCAAGCTTTAGCTAATTCATCTTTAGTAAACTTGTGATTTGCTAATTCGGATAAATCCCAAGTACCAGTGTAAGTTACAGTTTGCCCGTGAGAAACAGAAGTCTTGTCGATGTTAGTGCCATCAGAGTTGACAACAACTTTAACTGGGGCAGGGTTAGGTTCAACGTGGTTAGTAACTGTATTAGTCTTGTAACCATGACCGTC
>NZ_AZFH01000188.1:0-293 GCF_001435735.1 Ligilactobacillus equi DSM 15833 = JCM 10991 | reverse complement strand
GAATACTGGTACTCTCCCGGTATTACTCCGACAATAAGTCATGCGGATTCAACTTCTGATTCTCGATTTTACGAACAACTGTATAAGGTAAAAAACGGTTCTAGTATTCTTTACAAAAACGCTATCAAGTCAAACAATGGTACTGTATATGACGCCAAGTTAGTATTTGATAATGTTGGGGAAACACCCGAGGAATACCGGTACATTGGATTGGCAGTTGATATAAACAATCGTAGTGCTTTTCTTTTAGGTTTTGAAAACCTATATAATTATCACACGGAAGGACATTGGGA